>JARXAV010000125.1 GCA_029865665.1 Flectobacillus sp.
TGCTACGAAAATTGCGAAGGAAACTAATCCAGACAATGAATTACGTGTCGGTTGGGATTTGGGCGATAAGTCGTTAATCAATTGGATTAGTGACACCCATTGTTATCTTGTTAGAAAAGGGCAGAAGATTCAATTTTTAGCTAGACCTTCTAAATTAGAGATTATTAGTTTTCACCTGAACGAAGGGGATAGATTATTAATTTGTAGCGATAATTTACGCAACACACTTACTGAAGCAAACGTAGATGTGATTTGTCAGAATAGCACCAATGCAGATGAAACGGTAAAAGCCTTGCAAACTGCTTTTGCTTCTGTAAAAACAGGTCTTGACACTGGTAATATCGGGAATATTATTGTGATGGAAGTCATTAACAATCGTAAAGAAATCGTTAATTCTACAACTACGGTAGAACCTAATGCTAAAATAAAGAACGAAGGTAGTTCCGTTGGAAGCAGTGTTGACTTAAAAAAACTTGGTCTGTGGATAGGCGTACCGCTTTTAAGTCTCTTAATTGGTGCTGGAGGATATATGCTGTATGATAAAACAGACCATTTTCAAGGTTTATTTTCTGGAACAGAAAGACCTGGTTTAGACGATACGGTTGCTTTTATAGGGAAAAATAACGACGCAAATAATGCACTAATAATTGATTCTTCTTATAAAGCTAAACACGTACAAGATTCACTAGATGCATTAAAAAAAGTGTCTGAGGAAAATGGTAATAAATCTAGCAGTGGTGTTGCCGTTCCGTTAGCGTCTGAATTTTCGAAGGAGAACAAACGGAAGAACGAGGGAGTAAGAAGTAACTCTTCGAAATCGTCTTCTAAAAGCACGAATGAAAGTACAACGAACGCTGTGGTCACTTCTTCAGGAAGTGATAATGAAGGTGAAACTATCCGTGAAAAGCCTAAAAAGCTGAATAATGTAGAATCTGAGAAACAAAATTATGATGCTTTATTATTACAGCGAGATAAGTGGACAGCAGTAGTGGATGATTTGAAAGTGGAGCAAGCAAACGGTGATAATACGGTCTCTGAAAAATTGATTAAAGCACAGGCTGTATTGAATCGTGTGAATCAAAAAATAAATGTAAGCTCTAAGAAACTAGGGTATTAATTACTCATATTTTTCTGAAATTTTCCAACAAAAAGGGTATCGAGCAAATTGTTCGATACCCTTTTTGTTGGAATGATATTACTAATGATTAGAAACCTTACCCATTATAACTTCAAGATTAAAAACTCTACTCTACGGTTTACTTTTCGTTCTTCGTCCGTTCCTTTCTTAACGATTGGATATTTGTCTCCGAAGCCCATTGCTTGTATTCTGGTTGAAGAGATTCCCTTTTGAGTGAGGTAGATTTTACAGGCATCCACACGGTCTTGCGATAATTCTAAGTTTGCATCAGCATCTCCTACGATGTCTGTATGTCCTTCTAAACGAATTTGCATGGTCGGATTTTCTTTCATCATAGCCACTAATTTATCTAATTCTGCAAAAGAAGCAGGAAGTAAATCCGATTTAGACATCTCAAAATAGATATTCTTTAGCGTGATTTTATCCCCTACATTCAATGGAAGTAGGTAAATATCTTTCGTTATCTTTTGACCACCCGCTGTTTTGCTTAAATCCAAGACTTCGTTCACAGCCTGATAACCTTTAGCAGAGGCGATGTAAGTATAAACCTGTCCTTTTTGTAGAGAAATACGATACAGACCCGTAGATGCAAAGCTTTGTACCGAATCTATATCTCGTTTACTGCTAGAAATCTTGTAGTTAATCGTTGCACTTACGGCCGAGTTATTTTTACTATTTTTAACAAAACCAGAAATTGCTACATCATTCACAATGGTTGTAACTGGTGGTGTTGAAGGTGTTTGTGGCGTTTTAGGCGTTTCTACTTCACCCACTTTTCCTGTTTTGGGAACTTTAGTGCTTGTTCCGCCCGTATTACTCGGTGTTTGTTTCGGTAATGGTTTCTGAGTAGGCACAGGCTGTTGTTGTGGTGCTGGTTGTTGATACACAGGAGCGGGGTTCTTGACGTAAAGCCCATAGACATTCCAGCAAACTAGGTAGTCGTAGTCGTTACATTCAAATAAATCGAAGTTTTCAAGGCCTCTATCTAGTCGTTCGAAATATAAAACAAAATTTACTTGATCGCCAGGTCTAGTGCGCATTCCTATGTTATCCAAGTTACTGCCATGGCCAAGTGTAGGAATTCCTTCTGCTTTAATAAAGCGAAATGTTCTTGCTCCGTTTGCTGCAATAAGTTGAGCGGTATTTTTAACCCCTATAGTTTCAATGCCATTGTTTCCGCCTTGTTGGTTTTGATATACCCCATTTGTGTTTAAATAGGTTACATACAAAATGGTGTATTGGTCTGTTAGACGAATGTTGGATACGGTGACTCCTTTGTCCGCAGCCCGTCCATTTCCGTTTGGATAATTGGAAGGCTGACTAGATGGGTAATTCCCTCCAGAGGAAGAGCCATTTGTTCCGTTGCCACTGCTACCCGTTTGATACGGAGTAACACAGCTTTGTAAAATAGCTAAGCTAAAAAGTAGATAGATGTATTTGCTCATTAGATGGTTGGATTTGTCTTTGGAAAACAGTTGTTAAATTTATCTGGAATGAATGAGAGAATAACCCACAAGAGCGTCTGCTCTAGCACTAAGTGGACGATGGTACACCAAAATTTCATACACATTTTCAGTTTGTGCATGTGAACCCTCAAATTCCCTATCGTCGATATTGCCCTGACTATCTACGGTTACGTATTGATAATTATAAATACCTTGTTTAAGTTGAATAAAGGCTTCATAAGCATGATTTTCGGGTACGTAGTGCATTTGGTTCACCTCATTTAGTCGCCAGTCATTAAATGCTCCGTTAATATACAACTTTTTGTTTTCTAATGAATCACTCAGGAGCTGAAAACTTACCCGCACATAGTCCGCTTCGGTATCTCCTTTGTTGGTTTCATAGTTATCAATTACATACATTCCGTTAAAATCTTTGTTGTCAATATAAGAGAGATTACCCTGCGTTTTTTCGTGATAAAGTTCAAGAATGTTTTCTTGCTCCCCCTGAACGATGTGTGAAATATTGACTAGTTTTTGCTGATAACTTCTGCCGTCAAACATTCTGAATTCATTACCCCCAGCAATGGTGTTTTCTCCATCAAAAAATTGGAAATTTAAGGTTCTTGTATCACTATTTACCATGAACGGCTTTAAGTTTTTAAGTACTTTATCATCTCGGTAGTTTTGGCGTATGACGATTTTGAAATCGTCTTTTGGCGAAATGATAGGATAATTACCGTAGTTAATTCCGAAATTGATTTGCTGATCTGTTCTTCTTTTCAACGGATGATTCGGAAACACCACTTGTCCAGAAGCACTCACCTGATTTTGATAGACCATAAATCGACGAGTCAGTACAAGGTCGTCTTCCTGCCTATTTTTATAGACCATCACCACATAATTTCCCGAAAGTTTAACACTTGGAAGGCTTACCGTAAAATGGTAGTAAGGGATTTTTGTTGCAAATGAAGCGTAATAATCCTGAATAGGGAAATCATTATACTCAGAAAGGTATTCAATTTCATTGAGTGGCGAGGGTGTCCAATCAGAATTGCAATGAAATATTTTAACCCGAAAATTTTGAAATTGTTGATTTAAGCAATCAAATTGGAGTAAAAGAGGCTGAACGTCATCCAAATTAATAATAGGAGGAGTGAGGGCATTTTGTGCAGTCCTTGTGCTATTTGCAAGCGGATACAACTGAACCGAGCGAATGTAGGGTTCATAAGTTGCATTATCATAGAGCAGTTTCTTTCCGAGCCTTGTTTCTTTCTTTTTTTGAGCGTCGGCATTAAACAAAAATAGGAATAAGCCGAAGCATATTCCTATGTAAGTGAGGGTTTGTTTTCTCATAAAGTTCTAAAGAGTAAATATTATGAAAGGCTTTTTACAAGAATATTGTGCAATTCAACTAAATCATCAAATTTAGTATAGTCAAAGTGTTTTTTAGCAAATTTATAATAGGCCTTCATTGGAAAATCAGGAAGCAATGTTCTTAATGCTTTATCAAAATCTTTACCCTGATACCATGTTAAATAACCTTTTTCTTCGTAAAATGTATCTTCTGTAAATTGACAATAGAAATCTGCTAAAGTCTGTTCAAACATTACTTTTGTCCAGACATCTGTTTTTTTCTTTTCGATTTCAATTTTTTCCCATGCTTTATTAAAGCATAACTCATTGTTATTTAATTCCTCATCAGTTGGTAGTGTTCCACTCGTTCCCAGCCATGTTGTCCCGAAGTCAGTAGGAATACGCATTTTGCCTAAAGTGTGTCTAATAGCTTGATAATAAGCTATTTTTTTAGCTGCTTTTATAAATACATCTTCCACATTTTTTTCAGATGTTAATTGATAATGAGTTAAATTATGCTCACAAATGAATTGATAAAAGCGACTCGTATCAAATAAATAATTTTCAATGGTAGTACGAAAACTATAGAGAATATACTTGTCTTTTGTTAAGGAAATAGACATAGGAACTGGAATGTCAAAATCTCTATCTCTGAAAAAATAGTAAGAATTTGATTGTGTTGTATTATTCTCATAGACCTGAATCGCACTGCCAGCTCCTTTTTTACTACCAATAGGCTGATGCTGTATCGTTCCCTGTGAGGATTTTTCTGAAGCACTGTTGATTACTTTAGATAGTATTTCGTAATCATGGCTGCCGCTCTTTCCCTCACAATAGACTGTTACAATCTTATTCATTAGACAAACGTATTATTTGGTTTTCCTCTTCATTAAACATTGATGCCACGCTATTGGAGTGAGAAGTAATAATAAATTGATTATTCTTTCCTAATTTGGGCAAGGTTCTAATTAATGCTTGTTGCAAAGGAGGGTGTAAGTGTAATTCTATCTCGTCAATAATAATAATAGAGTTATTGATATTCCAACGAGCAAAGTCCATTAATATAGGAAATATAGCTCTTTCTCCAGCAGACATACCCGATAATTCATATTGATTTTTGCCATCTGATAGAAAAAAGCTAGGAGCTTTCGCTTCTTCAAATAAATTAAAATTAGGAGCTACACCCACGAAAGAACGATTAGGAAAAATAAGTTTATACAACGTTTCTAATTTTTCGTAAAAATCAAACTCTCCTTGGCGTATCTCTCTTCCTTTTTCAGTTACAGCTAAATGGTAACTATAAGTACTTGCTAAAAAACTACGAATAAAATCAAGTTGAGCGACTTCGCTATCTAATAAATTGCTGAGACTATAGGAGTTACGTTGCTCATTGTACCAATAGATATTCCCAACATTTTTAAAAAGACTCGCTGTATTACTAGTAAATTGAGATAACCGTTTGGCATATTGATGACCACTAAACTGAAATGATGCCTTTGCACCCTCAATTGCTTTTACCTTAATGTCTTCGTAGTCAAGAGTTAAGTTAACTTCTGATTTACAAGAAGGTATATCTAACTTTATCCCCTTACTTTGTAAATCAGTTGCAAACTGTGTAGTTGCTTTTAACTCTTCCTCACTAAAGATGATAGATGCTTCAACCGTAGGAAGTAATGTTCCTGTTTGTAAATATTGATAATTGAAACCAGACCAGTCTAAGGTATTGGGCGAAAATTTTTCTCTTATAACACTTGCAAGTAATAGGGTAATGGCTTGAAGAATCGATGATTTGCCACTACCATTATTACCTATAATTAGCGTTACGTCATTCACCTCTCCATCCGAATCGCAGAATGAAATATGCTTTTTTGACGTAAATTTTTTATAGTTCTGTAATGTTAATGATTTTATTTTCATAATTCCTACATTTAGTACACGACGAGCCAATTACGCCAATACCTTCTCCAATTCTTCTACTTCCAACATTGCATTTTCCCATGCTTCTGTTTTCGCATTTAAGGTATCTTGACATTTAGCATATAGATCATTTGCTTTTTTCAACGCATTTATGTCCTCATAAATTGTAGGGTCGGCGAGTTCTTTTTCGATTTCCACTTTTTGCTTTTCCAATTTAGCAATATCTTCTTCAAAGTCAGAAACCTTCTGATTTGCTTTTTTTAGATTGCGTTGTGCTTCTTTACGTGCCGCATCATCAATCGAAACGACCTGCTGTTTTGGTGCTGCTTTGGATTCCTTTTTGCTTGATGTCGTTGATTCTGCTTGACCCGCTAACTTACGATCTTCTTGCCAAACTTCGTATTCTTCGTATGTCCCAGGGAAAACATTAATTTGTTCGTCTTCGATGTACCAAATTTTATTTGCAATAGCCGACACAAAGAAACGGTCGTGAGATACTACCACAAAAGTACCTTCGTATTGTTGGAGTGCTTGAATCAAGATATTGACAGAAGCCATGTCAAGGTGGTTGGTAGGTTCATCCAGTAGCAAAAAGTTCGCTTCCGAAATAAGTACCTTAGCCAATGCGACACGAGATTTTTCACCTCCCGATAATACTTTGATTTTCTTGAACGCATCTTCACCCGTGAACAAGAAACAGCCCAAAATACTACGTAATTCGGTTTCTAATTTGGCAGAACCTGCCATTTTTAGTTCCTCTAACAAGGTATTATTTACATCTAGGCTTTCTAACTGGTGCTGAGCATAGAAGGAATCAATTACATTATGTCCTAATTTGCGGTCTCCCTCAAATTCTTCAGAACCATCAATAATTCGTAGAACGGTTGATTTCCCTTTTCCGTTCGCACCAATTAAGGCAATTTTATCTCCTCTTTCAATGATTCCACTGGTGTCGGTTAGGATTTTTTTCGGGCCATAAGCTTTCGTAATATCTTCAAGGTGCATGATAAAACGACCAGGGTTTGTACCGAAGTTGAACTTGAAATTCACTTTGGCTGCCTCATCTAGCACATCATCAATGACAATCATGCGTTCAAGGGATTTTACTCTCGATTGTACTTGTCTTGCCTTTGTTGCTTTTGCCTTAAAACGGTTAATGAATTGTTCCGTTTGCTTGATAGCCTGTTGCTGATTTTCGTAAGCACCTTTCTGAATCTCGTTTCTAAGGGCTTTTTCTTCAATATAGAAAGAATAATTACCTGAATACGAAATCAATTTAGAGCCTGTTACTTCAACAATGGTGTTAACGGTATTATCTAAGAAAAAGCGGTCGTGAGAAACCACAATGATCGCTCCTTCGTAATTGTTAATATAGTTTTCTACCCATTCAATAGACGGTAAGTCTAAGTGGTTGGTAGGTTCATCGAGCATTAATAAAGACGGACGTTGAAGTAATAATTTTGCCAACATCACCCGCATACGCCAACCCCCAGAGAAATTTTGCAAAGGTTGTTGTAATTCATCGGTGGTAAAACCCAAACCTTCCAAAATTGCCTCGGCTTCAGACTGCATAGTATAACCACCAAGAGCATCAAATTCATCTTGAAAGCGAGCCAATTTATCTACGTCTGAGTCTTCATAGTTGGTGTCCATTTTGGTCAACACCTTGTCAATTTCAGCCTGTAAGAAGTTCTGACGTTCAAATGCCTGCATGGCAACGGATAAGATGGAGTCGTTGCTTTGGTAAGAAAGTAAATCTTGATTCAAGAAACCAATTGTACAATCGCCAGACTTAGAAATAGAGCCTCCGTCGGGTTGATATTCGCCGTCGATAATACGTAAAAGCGTCGATTTACCTGTTCCATTTGCCCCAATAAGACCTATTTTGTCTTTAGGCTTAATATGTAAGTTTGCCCCGTCGTACATCGGGCGAGAACCAAAGTAAAAAGAAAGATTATTGATAGATAACATAGACTAATAATAAATGCCGAATGCAGGTTTGTGCCACTACCGCACCACAACGGATTGAAATAATTTCAACTGAATATGTTACAAAGATAAAGTATTTTTATGGGATGCTACGTTTAGAATGGTAACAATAGGTAGAAATAGAAAAGGATAAGCACGATGGCTTATCCTTTTCTAGTGTTATTTTGCTTTTGTTTTCCGATTTGCAATTAATCTACTCAACGACTCAGGGGTGATTCCTAAGTAGGATGCAATCATGTATTGAGGCACACGTTCAACGATTGAGGGTGAATACTCTGCAAATGCTTCATATCTCTTGAGTGCATCTCTTTCAACAAACCAACGAACTTTTAAGTTTTGAAAAATCTTATGTGCTTCGAAAATAAAGCGAGCAGCACGTTCTAAATTCTTATTTTTAAGGTAAATTTCCTGCACTTGTTCGTTCGTGATAACTAATATTTCACAATCTTCTATGGCCATAATCATTTCGTCCGATGGCGTTTGAGTTAGAAAACTTTTGCCAACAGTAGTAAATTTACCTTCGGAAGTAATGCCTGTTACGATATTCCCTTTTTCCGTAGATGGAAATATATTTACCAAAATGCCTTTATTGACAAAAGCTACTTTAGTAGCAACGTCGCCATCTTTAAGGAAAATATCTCCTTTTTTAAGCTTTTGCAAAGAAAAACTTTTTTCTGCCACTTTTAAATCTCTTTGAGATAAGAAAGGCACATGCGAGAGTATAACTTCTTGAAGTAATGAATTCATTTCATTGTTATATAAATGATTGCTGATTTCTCCAGAAACTACTTCAGATAGTAAGTCCTGAATCGTTTCTTCTCTTATTGCTCATTCTTTTGTCCTTTTCTCAATCGACTAAGAGATTCAGGCGTAATGCCTAAATACGATGCGACTAAATATTTAGGAATACGATGATGTTTTTCAGAAAAATATTCAATAAAAGAATCATATCGTTGCTGTGCATTTTTTTCAATGAACCAACGTAAGCGATTATCTTGTTCGATTAACAGTCGCTCAATCATCATTCTACCTAGTCGTTCACAGCGGTGATATTTTTGGTATAAGTATTCTAAGTCTTCTGTCTTAATTACTAACAATTCACAAGGCTCTACCGCTTGAACGGATTCTACAGAGGGCGTTTGGCCAATCATACTTGCGGCAGATGAACAAATCATATTTTCAAATGCAAAGTTATTGGTAGCTTCTATATTATCTTCAAGAGTGACATACGTTCTCATTACCCCTTTACAGATAAACGCCAACTCATTAGCCGTTTCTCCTGCTTTTAAAAAGTGTTCGCCTTTTTTTAGTACTCTTGGTATGAACTTTTTCTCAATTGCTTTTAGCTCCTTTTCGTTCAAATCGGGCACAAGAGTTAAAGCAAGGGTGGTGAATATATTATACATGTTATTATAATTGGATAAATTTATTGGTACTGATTTCGGATTATGAATTTTACTTACAAGTGATTCTTATTAAGAGCAAGATATTTGACCAATCATTGAGTTGGTTATATCCAGATACGAACTTACATAAATATAATTTAAAGACAATGCCTAAAGGTAAATAAAAGACACTGTCGTTTTAAATTAGTGATTAGCGTGTTTTGTTTCCACCTAAAAAACTGCTGTTTAACAACGATTCCATACTTTCAAAAGGAACTTTTGTTTTATTATACCCAAAAATACCTGCTAAGGACTGCGTTTTGGTACTGTCACTAACAACCATATCCACATCTTGCATACTCATTTGACAAGGATGTTGATGACCACAAGCATGGGTAATTTCCAGAACTTCTTTGTTAAGCGTCTTAATATAATTATAAAAACGTTCACTCTTTAAGGTTGGGTCAATGCCATCTTGTAGCCATTTTTTTGACGTTGCAATACCTGAAGGGCAGTTATTGGTATGACAAATTTGGGCTTGAATACAACCAATGGACATCATGGCTTCACGAGCTACGTTTACTAAATCACAACCCATAGAGAAAGCCATTAGTGCTTTTTCAGGAAATCCTAGCTTTCCTGAACCAATGAATACAATACGTTCTGTTAGTTCATATTGTTGGAAAATCTTATAGATTTTTGTGAAAGCAAAATTGAAAGGAAGCGATACATGGTCTGCAAATGCTTGTGGAGCAGCTCCTGTACCACCTTCTCCACCATCAATAGTAATGAAGTCTGGCCCTTTACCCGTTTTGACCATATACTGAGCCAATTCTTCCCACATGGCTATTTGCCCAACTGCTGCTTTAATTCCAACGGGGAGACCTGTATTTGTAGCCATATCTTCTATGAAATTCACCATTTCGGGAATTGTTCTGAACTGGCTATGAAAGGCTGGTGAAATGGCATCCTTACCCATTGGGATTCTACGAATTTCAGAAATTTCTTTTGAAATTTTTGCGGCAGGAAGCATGCCACCTTTTCCGGGTTTAGCTCCTTGTGAAAGTTTTAATTCTAAGGCTCTAATAAATGGATTCTCTGTAGTCATTTTAACCAGATGCTCCATCGAAAAATTGCCTTCATCGTCACGTACACCAAAATAAGCCGTACCAATATTGATGACCACATCTGCCCCATATTTATGATAGGGCGACAGAGAACCTTCGCCTGTGTTATGATAGCACCCGACTTTTTCAGCTCCTTTATTTAACGATTCAATTGCTTTGGCAGAAAGCGAACCGTAGCTCATTCCCGAAATATTGATAATAGATGCAGG
>JARXAV010000143.1 GCA_029865665.1 Flectobacillus sp.
CTCAAACTCCGAAAAAGCCTGTTCGATATTTCGGTCTTGCAGGGCTTTGAGTCCGCCCTCATAAGCAGCAATCGCCTTTTTATGTTGACTAGAAAGCACCGCTTGTCCATAGGAACAAGGGATAAAAAAGCAGAGTAAAAGCGAGTAAAAAACGATTTTCATAAGGGCTATTGCTAATAAAGACGTGGGCATCCATACAAAATTACAGGTCTTCCCGAAACTTTATAGGTATCCTTTATGAAAACGTTGAGTTGGTGGAAATCGTATTGGGGGGATATGTCTATACCGTTTAAACCTGACAGATTTTCAAAATCTGTCAGGTTTGTAGTCGTTGACCGATTAGCTTTGTTGGGTTTGAAGAGCTTAGTCAAATTTCAAAGTTGACTAAGCTCTTCCTTATTTTTTGGTATAAACTTTGTATTCTTTAAAGTATTATTCATTATGCTTACCATTTAATAAAAAAGAGCGATGAGTTTAGCCATTTTTTAGTACTTTGCACCTTTTACATTTCTCTAATCTTAAACTACCTCGCCAATGCTAAGTTTTAAGCAGTTTGAATTCATTCCTAATCAGAATGCAACGAACCTATTTTGAAGTACTACTTCTCATTTAAGAGCCAGTCAAACTATCACAATAGAGACCAATCGATATCTATCAACTTTTTTCCTCACTTAGTAACTAAATTTTAAAGTATGCCATATCCAACCAACTCCTATTTTGACCCATCTGATAAATATAGACAGACTTGGTCACTAGTCCCACAAGTTAGAACTGTATCTGCTGTCGGTCAGAAGACACGATCCTTGTATTCTTCGCTTTCACCATCAATACCATTGTTTTACACTTTCATGCTTCTTGCTATTAGTTTTGATATTTATTTAGGATTTTCAATCTTAGCTAAATCTGGTGTGAATTTCGCCTTAATCATTGCTTCTGTATTGGCTGATTTACTCTTAGCAATTGCTCCTTTTCTTGTTGAAAGCTTTATGGTAAAAGACTGGAATCATGTTGTAATTGAAAATCGAATTTTTCAGAAAAGGTTAGAATGCCAAACGATGAAGAAAGGGGAGAGTGAAAAAGATTTTCAACTTAGAAGAAGTAATACAATCACTGATGTGATAAACCCATCAATGTCATCTCAAACTAAGTCTAAGTATTTCAGAACAGTTCTTATCTTACTAATATTTGCCATTGCTTGCTGGAAAATTTATACTTATATCAAAGTATTACCTCCTGGTTTGAATATATTCAGTTTAGTTAATGGAAAAATTGTACTTCTCTTTTCAATCTTATGTGCTATTTTCCACATCTTAGGTTCTGAAAAAGCATTTGCACATTTCATGTTTTGGAGAATTAAAGGAGCAGAGTTTAAAAATCATCAACAAACATCCAATCAACAGCGACCAAATCCAGAAAGAACGGAAATCGAATATGTAGGAGAATATATAAATGCATCATCAGGCAATACAAGCATTGTTAATGAAAATGGCAAAGTGTATTTGGAATACATTAATATTATTAGAGATAATGAAATACAATCATTAATTGACTCTCAAACATCAGATGATGCTAAAAGAGGAGTGGCAATAAAGTGTAAGGAAAACCAAATAATATCTTAATTATGAAAACAATTATTCCATTTTTATTTCTGACTATTTTTATTATTTCCTGTGGTAATGAGAAGAATGAAGTTAGTATTACTTTCATTTTTGATAAGCCAATAAGAAACACTATAAATTATCCTTCCTATTTTAAGGATTTAACAACGCCATTTGTAGCTCAATGTGATAAAGAGACAGATTTTTTATTGAAGCCAATCAATATCAGTAGACTTGATATTTCAAATAAAGAAATAGAAACAAATGCTTGGCATTTTAAAGACCTTGGTGATAATACAGTCGATTTTAGCAAATTATGGCTTGAACAATATTTTAAAGATAGTTTAATTAATCCTTATTTAACAAAACCATCTGCCAAAGAATTTCTTTTTGATAATTGGTTAGAAAATAGTAGGGATAGCATATACATACTCTCAGAAGAATCCAATCTAAGTGAGTATAGAGGACGAAAAATATTTACTAATACAGAAGAATTATATGAGCAAATACAAGCTTCTGCTTGTAACAGTAAATTGACTAAAATCTTGGTTGTAGTCAACCCTACAATCCACAATAATGGAAAGGTATCCATAACTGATACTAAGCGAATTAATGAGGATAAAAAGCTAGTGAAGGTTAAAAAAACTAATAGTATAGGAAGGGTGAATGAGACAAAGAGTGAGAGTTTACAAAGTGAAGTACTATTGCCACGTGGTAGAAAAGAAAAATGGTCTGGTGAAAATACCACGAGGAATGAAGCACTGAATAACACGATTAGTAGAGATGACATTAAATCTAAATAGTATAACCATGAAGAGAAATTTATTGTTAGCCTCATTACTTTTATTCTGTTCATTTACCTTTACGTTGGCTCAAAACGGGACTAATTTATTTGCAGGAATTGAAGTTGGTTCAAAAGGAGTTAAAATTAGTGTCGTAGCTCTAAATGCTAATCTGGATGGTGATTTTAGCTATTCCGTTAAAGCGGATTCTTCTGTCAATACCGAAATTATTGAGTTTAAAGAGTTTTCGATAACAGAATCCGCTAAAGCGGCAGTGATATTTTATAATAAAGCGATTAATGACTTTAAAATTCCTAATCGGCAGATATTCTTAGTGATTAGTAGTGGAGTGGTTAAACAAGCTCAATTAACCAATAATACGGACAAAATTGACCAGTTGAAAACATTGATTTTAACTCAACTGAATCAACCTAAAAAAACTGTTGATTTCTTAACACCAGAAGTGGAGGCAAGACTCGTTTACTTAGGTACAATTCATAAAAAAAACCGAGATGGTGCGGTCATTATTGATATCGGTAGCGGAAATACTAAGGGGGGGCATTTTGATAAAACGGGAGCTTTTACACCATTTGATTTTAACTGGGGAACAGCAAAACTTAAAACCGAAATCAATAAAAAGCAACCGAATTCGATTACAGAATATAACGGATTTGTAAAGGACGCCATTGTTAAGATTAAAGACAATGATATTTCAACAACCTTTAATCAGAGAATAGTTATTCGTAATCAACCTTTTATGATTATGGGAGGAGGTATTAACTGGGTGATTGTTACATTGATGCGTCCTGATAAAATGGACAAAGCCTTTATGGAACTGTCACTAAACGATATTCGTGAGTTTAAAAAGAATATTCAGAATAACTATGAGGCTTTTGTCGATGATGCCAGAGCTGTAACTCCCGATGCTTTAATTGAGTTTGGCAAGGTTAAACGAAATTTTGACCAGAAATCTATGATTGCAGGTGTTGCATTACTAGAAGCAATAATGGAAGAATTGAACTCTACCAGTCCAACGAAGACCTATTATTTTGCTCGATACAGTAGCTGGCTAACAGGCTATATCGTTAAGAGTAAAATGGGAGAAACAGAAATTGATAATTTAGAACATAACGAAATTGAAGGCAAGCCTAAGAATTAATTTTCTTAGGCTTATTTTATGACTTCAACTTTTAATGATTTCGTGATGTCATCTATTCTAATAACATAATAGATAGATTTCTCTGGACTAAAATCGACAAAACCTTCACCTAAATAATCTTGATAATGAATAGTGTTTTCAGCCGTTTTACCTGTCTCTAATGAGATACGATTAACATTTTTGACTAACCAAGAAAGTCTGACTTTTTCTCCCTTTTGAATTTGCTCTTTACTTGCTTTGAAATAGATAATTTCTGGTATTGGTACGGTAGCTTTTTCTTTAACAATTACTCGTACCAATTGAGAAATGCTCTCGGTGGAGTGAATACGATAGAAGGAACTTTGTTGAGGTATTAATTTCATAGTTCCCATGTGTGCCAATGAAGGAGCGATTATTATATAATCTTTCCCATTTGTACTAGTTTCTAGTGATACATCTTGTATATTTTCTGTATTCCATGATAAGGTTACAGCTTCTCCCCTGAAAATAGTGTCTAAGTTTGCTTTAAGATAATGGATAGGCACTATCTTTTTCAACCCTTTCGTATTTATACGGATAAATTTACTACTACTTTTGATAGATTTAACGGGATTGCTATCTTGAGAATAGACATTGTTTAGTAAAAGAAAAAGTACTGATAGTGTATATAGAAGTTTCATAGTTATTGTTAGAAGTTATGATTGAATCCTACCGTTGGCGTATTCAATATTGTTCCTATTTTAAAGGTTGTATGAGATTTTTTTCTAAGGTTATCATTTTTTAAACCTTTTCTAAAAGTGCTAATAACATCAACTGCCCAGATAAGAGCGGCTGCACTTGAAAGCATCAAGTAGGCTTGATGGTTAGCATTGGCTGCATTATAATATGGGAGAGCAATTTGCTCATCTGATTGTGAAGTATAAATTCCATACTGATTGTCTGCTCTTTTCTTCAAAGAAAAGCCGTACACTAATAAACCATAGTAGGATAGGGTAACCAGTGGTCGTAGGCCAACTTTTTTATTACTTTGTACAAAAATATTGCCTATTCCTGGTGCTACCATCGATAAGAGAGCATTGGATGCTCCTCCAAGTAATTTAGGTTTAATGATTTTATTTCTTATTCCTAACTTGACTTCGATAATCGCTTGATAATCATCGTCAACAAAAAAATGGTCGTTCACAATATTCCAAGAAATTAATTTACCCTTTCCCGAAATTATATTATTACCAATGTCACCAATTACAGACTTCGGTTTGATAATCGTTCCTGCCATATTTCTTAAATATACAAATATGGAGTCGCCAGGGAGTAGATCAGTTACATCGTACGAAAAGTTTATATACCCGTTTTCTTTTACTGCAAAGTGGATATTTGAAATAGTAGGTTTCTCCTGTCCATAACTAATTTCAGAAATTAAGAATATAGATAGTCCTAAAAGTAGCGTTAGATTTAATTTCATATTGTTAATGTTTAGGGGTTGAAGAGGTAAAAATCGCTAAATCCAAACTCACCAGAAGCTCCAAGTCCGAAAAATCCAGAGCGTGCCGTAGCAGTAGCAATACCATTGTATCTACCAGTTATCTTACTGGAGTAATCAATGCTGGATAATCCAGCAGTAGGAGAGTACGTATAAACAGTTACACTGTTATTGGTTTTAAAAAAGATGAAATAGGTTTTATTTTGAATAGTGAAAGCCATTTTAGGATACCCAATTATACTACTTTGTGCTGGGAATGATGATACATTAAGCCATCTGTTAGTTAAGGGGTTATACTCCCATAAGTCATTTGACAACTTAACTAGTCCTGTGCTTGCTCCAGCAAGCGGGTCTAAGGTTTGGCCTAAACCAATGTATCCCTTACCGAGTGCTGATGCTCCATACAATTCTGAAGACTCCCCTCCTCCAAAGTTTGCTTTTTGTATCCATGTGTCGGTTGTAGGGTTATACTCCCATGTATCTTTAAAATACCCATATCTAATCGTTCCAGTATTCTTAGAATACCCACCTCCAACAATGTATCCTTTGTTATTAATTGAGAAACCACAAGCTCCCGCCCTATTACCTGCTGGAAAATTTGCTATTTGTGTCCATGTATCACTTAATGGGTCATACTTCCAAAAATCTGTAACTTCATTGTAAATAGGTACTTCATTTACAATGGATGACGCACCACCCTGATATCCGAGCCCAATATAAGCGATATTATTAATAACAAATACAGATGACTTAGTTCGTCCATTACCTGGGAAATTCGCTCGTCTAGTCCATACTTCAGTAATAGTGTTATATTCCCATAAATTTGTGGTGAATGCACCAGTTATATCTTTTCCGAAACAAGTATATATTTTGTCACCTATTGAAAAACTAATAGAACCCTCAACGCCCATTATTGGAGGAGATGTTAGTTTTGAAATGCCCGATATATATGGAGATGTTGTGAGATTTAGTACATCACCATAGATTGTCTCATTATTAATAGAAATAAATGACCTAAAGTAGTACTTTGTATTTTCTTTCAAATCATTTGATTCGAAGCCATAGGTAGTACCAATCAAAGGTGTAGTATTCTTTGACAATATTTGAGATTTCTCAATTGTAGGTAAAGAAGAAGTACTTGAATAACAAACTCCATACTGACTGATTGAATTATTACCAATTTTCCCATTTATTGCGATTTGAAATAATGCAGAATTTGATCCTAAAGATTCTGGTGGTAGCGTAATGCTATAAATATCAACTACTTTAGTTTGAATCTGTGTTGTGTAACCATTCCCACACTTGTTTGTTAGTTCAACTGATATGTCATATAGTCCACTATTTGAAAATATATAAGAAATTTCATCGCCAATTTGTACGAATTGTTCTCCATCGATATTCCATGTGATTTTATCAATTGTTCCTTTTGAATTCTCAAGAGAAAACTTGAGTTTTAGTCCTTGACTGCTCTTAATAGCAATGGATGCGGATGGTGGTGTACATTGAGTGAAACTCTTTTGCTCTAAATTCCATGACTCGCAGCTTGATAAGAATAGACAAGTAAAGATGAATAAAAAGAAATGCAGAAAGTATACGTAGGGTGATTTCATAAGGATTTAGAGTGATTGTATAGGTAAGTTTAAGTTCTCATCAAATTTAATAATAAATAGATGATATTCATGTGTATTACTTTCTTAATCCTACGTTTTGAGACTTTTTTCTAAAATTTATGAATAAGAGAGAGTTAATAGTACTATTCTTGTCATTTTCTATTTATTGATTTTGGCACAGGTGATATATAGCAAAGAGGTTTATCCAAATTTAATTAATCTCTATTTATCCTCACCTAGGTCGGTGTCTTCACCGTACCATCGTGCGACAGCAATTTCGGGAAGTGGTTTTTCTGGGAAGTCTGGTCAGGAGACCAGCCTAGGGGAGAAAAACAGCGTTCCTCATTCATCTCATATCCACCCTGACAGGGTCTTTGACCGCTGTCAGGGTTATCCCAGAGGGATTATACATCGGTAACTTGCCTCACTCAAACCTCCTCAACCGTTTTTTAGAAAGCTCATAACTGATAATGGCAGGGATATAAAAAGAAATGTCAGCGGTGAATTTGGCTATGACGATACCTAAGGCAAAATTATTTAACCAAAGCGGAAAGTAATACAAGAGGGTAGGGCGAATAAACAGGCTGTCTAGCAGTTCCGCAATGCCAAACTCTATCAATAACGCTTGCACGTTTTTGGAGAATGTTGCTAGGGAATAGGGTTTGTTAAGTAGGGCTAATTGCTTGGTGGCAAGTCGGATGTCTTGAAGTAAAATCGTGCCAAAGTAAGCGATATTACCCGCCCATGTACCTACGAGAGCGGAGGTAAGATGATTTTCGGTATAACGAAAACTAAGCCAAGCAGAAGATACGGTTAAGACCAACGAATTGAGTTCGGCTAAACCATATCTTTTTATCCACTCTGTTATTTTTTGTTTCATGTTTTGTGAGCGAAAAGCGAGCAATGGTATTTTTTATTTTTCCTCTTTTATCTCACAGAAGTATAGACTGCGACAGAGCTTTTGGGGAGGAAACCTTATAGGTTTTCAAAACCTATAAGGTTTTTTGCGGATTAAACTCTGACTAAGTTATGTCGAACTCTATAAAAGCGTCCATCAAGGAATATTCATGAATTTATGTACTTGTAAAGACACACGCCATTTTGGATT
>JARXAV010000222.1 GCA_029865665.1 Flectobacillus sp.
GCGTTAAAATACTTGCTCCATATACAAGAATCAGCCAATTCGCTCCCAAAACGATAGGCACATCCCACAATTGAATCCCTAATGTTTTTCCATACCAATATGTACCAAAAATCAACGAGGTCTTTACCCCCAACACTTCAATGAGAAAGCCTGCACTAAAAGTAAGTAGAGCAAAGCGAGCAAAAGAACGATTGATGGATGGTTGATAAAGAAGAATTAACCCTAGAGACACCCATAAATTGATGGATGAAAAAAACTTAAAAAAACCTTGTACCGATGATATATGTAATCCGATAAGCCCTGTGAAATACATTAGAGGAAGCACAATAAAAACCTGTTTCCTATAACGTTGTGTAATAAGTTGCTGTATTTGATGGAAGCTAAACATAATGGTATAACTGTAAGAACAGGAAATAGTTTGCACAGGTAGCAGTAAAAACAAAAAAGCCTTGTCTTAAAGACAAGGCTTTGGGCGACTAATGGGATTCGAACCCATGACCAACGGTACCACAAACCGCTACTCTAACCGACTGAGCTATAATCGCCGTGAATTGTGAGTGCAAAGGTACAGCTAATTTTTAAAAAGTCAAGGCTAAATCAAAAAAAATATCAACAAAAGACCTCACTTTCATACAAATCATTCATTATCAATACGTTTCATTGGTAAACAATTTTTATAAAAATTAGCGACACGGCTGTTCATCTCAAATTTCACAAAACAAAAAAGCCTTCGTTTACACGAAGGCTCTCTGAAAAATTCAAAAGAATCTTATTTTGCAGCTTGGAAACGAGCTTCAGCTTTGTTCCAGTCAACTACATTCCAGAATGCGTCGATATAATCTGGACGTTTGTTTTGGAATTTCAAATAGTATGCGTGTTCCCAAACGTCTAATCCGATGATTGGAGTACCTTTAACTTCAGCAACATCCATGATTGGGTTATCTTGGTTTGGAGTAGAAGTGATGGCTACTGAACCATCCGCTAATGCTACTAACCATCCCCAACCTGAACCAAAACGTCCAATTGAAGCTGCTTTGAAAGCTGCTTTGAACTCGTCGAAAGAACCGAATTTAGCGTTGATAGCAGCAGCTAATTCACCTACTGGAGCACCACCACCGTTTGGAGAAAGTGTTTCCCAGAAGAATGTGTGGTTATAATGACCACCGCCATTGTTACGTACCGCAGGAGAAACCGTTGAAATAGTAGCCATCAATTCTTCTAATGACTTACCTTCTAATGCTGTTCCTGTTACGGCTGCATTTAAGTTGGTTACATACGCATTGTGGTGACGGTCGTGGTGGATTTCCATTGTCAACGCATCAAAATTTGGTTCTAACGCATCGTTTGAATACGGTAGAGGAGCTAATACAAATGCCATTTGTTTATGTTTTAAAGTTAAATAATCATTCTATGAAAGAACTAAAAAAATGGGTTTTAAGTTCTCAATTTTGCAAAAAAACTACGTAATAACGTTTCACACTCGTCGGCTAAGATACCTGTTTTGAGCTGTGTTTTAGGGTGTAATATACTTGGTTGTATCCGAGCATATCCTCTTTTGTCATCGGATGCACCAATGACGATTCGTCCTAATTGCGACCAAAAAATAGCTCCTGCACACATCACACAGGGTTCTAAGGTGACGTAAAGCGTACAATGTTTTAGGTACTTTGCCCCCAAATGTTGGGTTGCCGCCGTTACTGCGAGCATTTCCGCATGGGCAGTAACGTCATTAAGCTTTTCGGTCTGGTTATATGCTTTGGCGATAAGCTGATTCTGACAGACAACAATTGCCCCCACAGGGATTTCGCCTTCGTCAAAAGCCATTGTTGCTTGTTGCAAAGCGAGTCGCATGAAGTATTCGTCTGAAAATATCATATAAGTAATAATGTTGAATTTTGGATTTAACAATATGATGATCAATGTTTTGACCAAAACCAAAACGTCATTTAATTACCATTGATTACTTATCAGTAACGCTTTTAAGCGTGTTCTTTACTGGATAGCTTTGTTTCTCATATAAAAATCAACCAATACCAAGGCTGCCATTGCTTCTACGATAGGTACAGCACGAGGCACAACGCAAGGGTCATGGCGACCTTTTCCAGAAACAACTACGGAATTGCCTTCGGCATCAATACTTTCTTGGTCTTGCATGATGGTAGCAACAGGTTTGAAGGCCGTTCTGAAATAAATATCAGCTCCGTTTGAAATCCCTCCTTGGATACCTCCTGAGTAATTGGTTTTGGTCTTAGCTACGCCGTCTTCGATGTAGATTTCGTCGTTATGTTCTGAACCAAACATTTCTACACCTGCAAAACCGCTACCATACTCAAAGCCTTTAACAGCATTGATTGATAACATGGCTTTGCCTAATTCGGCATGTAGTTTATCAAAAACGGGCTCTCCCAAACCAACGGGTGTTCCAGTGATTACACAGTCAACGATCCCACCAATTGAATCGCCTTTCTTACGAGTTTCGTCGATATAGTCAAACATTTGTTGTGCCATTGCTGGTTCTGGACAACGTACGGCATTGTTTTCAGCTTCGGCTAAATCTAATTGTTGATAAGGGGTTTCTAATTTCAGTTTTCCAACCTGCGAAACGTATGCTTTAATATCAACACCAATTTGTTTTAGAATCATTTTTGCCACTGCTCCAGCCGCCACACGAGCAACGGTTTCACGAGCAGAACTACGACCACCACCACGATAATCACGATTACCTCCATATTTTACATGATAGGTAAAGTCGGCATGTGAAGGTCTAAATTGTTGAGCAATGTGCGTATAATCTTTAGAACGTTGGTCGCCATTCCAAACCATCATGGCGATAGGCGTTCCTGTGGTTTTTCCTTCAAATGTTCCAGAAAGTACTTGAAATTCATCCGCTTCACGACGTTGCGTAGTGATGCGAGATTGCCCAGGTTTACGACGGTCTAATTCGCTCTGGATAAACTCCATATCAAAGTCAATACCCGCAGGGCATCCGTCTAAAATTACGCCAACAGCCGCCCCATGCGACTCCCCGAAAGTACTAATCTTAAATAACTTACCGTAAGTGCTACTCATTTTCTATGTATTATTTATTACGATTTGGCATGAAAATATAGGCCATACCAATCAACATGATAACAATTAAAATATTGGCTTCATTTTTCAATAACTTACCAATTCCCGAGCTTTCTTCAGATGAATCCAGTGAATCTAAGCCATCATAAATGGAACGTTCTCCCTCCGATTCGATGTCTGAACTGATTGTTGCACCTTTCGCTTTAAAACTTAATTGCGAGCGTAAGGTGTCATAAGTTTGCTCTTGTGGATTAAAATATATCCACTTAAAGTAATTTGATAGTACAAAGTTACCAGCCCGTTTGGGAATTAACTGAAAAGTAAAGGTTTTTGTGTGAACATTTTTTTCCTCCTCATGGTCAGTAACCATATTAATTTTGGGAGGAAATAAATCAAAATCTGGATTTTTACTTAATTCTGGCAATTTGATAGAAGACATATTCCCGTCTCCTGTAATGATAATTTTACACTGAATGGCATTCCCCGTATTTACCTGTTTTTTGTCTAATTGCTCTTTGAGGGAAAAAACGCCAACGGGTACATCTCCTTTAACAGTACTCAATTTGGGTAAATCCAGCGGTTGCAATTCCCAGCCTTTCGCTTCAAAATTAATTGGACTAAAATGCGTCGCTCCTTTTTCGTCCTCCTCTTTTCTCAACACTCGAAGCGATACCGAAGGAAAACGAATTACCTTATTATTTAAGGGGTATAAACTTGTTTGATAAAATTTGTACTGCGTATATTTTTTACCATTAATCACCATCTGTTTGGTAAGCGTTTCTTCGATGCCGTAATTTTCCTCCCAACAACTGGCTTGTTTGAGTTTCTTGGCAATGGTTGGAATTTGGATTTCATTATGATCAAATTCCATCGGTACTGTATTGTTATCGCTCACATACAAGGCAAGCGTAACGGTGAAACCCTCTCCCACAAAAAGCGACTTTTTACTGGTGTTCAAGGCTAAGAAAGCATCAGGAATACCTCTGATAGGTTTTGTTTTGGGTACTTCAACTGTTGGAGTTTCGCTTGGCAACGCTGTTCCTAGAAGTGGTAATTCGGCTTGGGATTTCCCAACTGTTACGATACATCCTTCTGAGGGTTGTTCCGTTTTGTTGATAAGCACCTTAAAGGCTTTTACCTTAATTGTTCCTTCTCGTAGTGCTTTATAATTTTGGCTAATGGTATAAGTGATGAGTTTATGACCGCCTACAAAAGACCTCGCAATGGATTTGGTATATCCTTGTTTTACGAATCCTTTAAGCTCTGGAAACTTACATTCTGGAATTGAAGCAGTGGGGTCTTCCTGTATTTTTATGATGGCTGATATGCTAAACGGCTCTTCCAAGGCAATATTCTTGTTGCCAATTTCAACAGAATAGGACTCTTTTATGTCCTGAGCCACAGAAAATAAGGTACTTATACACCAGAACAAAGCCCACAAACCTATATTTCTTATCACTTTTTCAAACATCACAATCATTTTTATGGATTAGTATTTACCTTAACTAGTAACCGTATTTAAAGTAAAGTAAGTAATGGGACAACATACGTTGGTGTAAAGCCTATAAGGTTTAGTTCATAACAACCTTATAGTCAAACCTTTTAACTAAAACCCTATAGGTTTGGCTAAATAATTCCTTGTACTTATCTTGAAATAAATCTTACCAAATGTTTACTAATAAAAATACTTAATTTACGAAAAAAATCTGAGTAGATAGACTCATTTAAACCAAGACAAATTGACAATCAAATAATTAACTATTACATTCATATTGAAAATATGAACTACAATCCTTCAATTAAAATACTCCTTACCATGATGACCACTTTAGCTTATATCGAAATGATTCTTGAAAAGGTCAGTTTTGATACAAATTTATTTGAAAAAGAGTTAACAAAGGCAATTAAAACGCTAGATAAAAACGACCGTAACGAACTATTCCTTTGGTGCGAACACCAATTTGGAGATTCGAAAATGGAACTCATCAATCAATGCTTCAACATTCAAAAAAAATTAGTCGCATGAACCCTATTTTTACCTCTTCTATTAATCTATAACAGCCGCTGAGAAAACTCTCAACGGCTATTTTTTTATCTATCGCTTCGTTATTTTCTGATTTACAGTCCCTTGCGTTGTTTTTATTTCAACTACATAGTTTCCTTGTGGTAAAGCACTCAAAGATAATTCCATCGTAGTAGCCTTATTTCCAAGCTGTTCCATCGTTAGCATCCCAGAAGTGGCAAACACGCTTACTCGTTCTATTTTAGCAGATTCTGGAACTGAAATTACAAGTTTATCGTCTGTTGGATTTGGATACACTTTCACTAAAGATAGTAGCGTTGGCTCATTCGCTAATACTCGTTCCAATACTGCGTCCTGACGAGTATCGGATAAATTACCTTTACAACCATCCGACGTGACCACCTGAACATTAAAACTTGCACCAGACGATACCTGAATAACACGCTCTCCACGAGCAGATTCTAAAATCTGCCCATTTTTATACCACACATTGCCTGTTGTGGCACTTGATGTATATTCCCAATAATCACCATTCGCATCCGATTTTTTCACTACCGAAATCGTAGGTTTAGCAGGAATCACGCAGAACGAATCTACTTTTGAAACGGAATAATAGCTTGTTGAACCATCTTGATAAGCTCCGTAATAGACTTTTCCTGCTGTACCTGTTAAAGAAACTCTTGTTCCTGTAATGGTAGCTGGTCCAGAAGCAATAGAAAGGATTAAACCTAAACCCGAACTTACCGATGCACCGATATTGAACGCAGGGTCTGTTAGGTTTTTATCTGCTACTTTCGATAACGTAATGGTTTGCACCTGTTTAGTTGGCAATTTACGAGTACCCACGGTGTACCAAACATTGAAGGCAGATTTTTCAACAAATGTTTTCATAGTTGATTCAACACCCTTCCGTTTGTCCTTAGCGTCTAGGGTAATGATACTCGTGTTATTATATTTAGCCTTATTGTCGTAGGTATTAAAAATTATAAAATTATCCGTTCTTGAATAATCGGGATAACCTAAGTCGCTATTATAAGCAACAATAGTTTGCCAATCAGTTGGTCTGGACATATTTACTCCTATGATAAAACTGTCGAACAAATCCGTATCG
>JARXAV010000234.1 GCA_029865665.1 Flectobacillus sp.
GTAAGGGTCTTTTGTAAACGCTCACCAGCTTCCCCATAACCAAGTCGAATTTCGAGCGGTTCTTCCACAACCACCAAGTCTGGGAGAATTTGACTTGGGTGGTCTGCACTTATACTGTTTTTTTTAACGATTACGGGTGAAACTGATAACATTCGATTAGATTGTTAGATTTTATTGCAATTTTGTACCAAGTTAAAAAAACAAATTTATTAACGCTTTTTATTATGGATAAAGAAACATTAAAAGACGACTTTGAACTGAGCGATCGCAACAAACCGATGCAGGTCGAATTAGGAAAATATAATCGCTTAACTGTTATTAAAGAATTAGACTTCGGGCTTTACTTAGATGGGTATGAAGACGAAATTTTAATTCCTCGTGTCTATGTTCCTGAAGGCACTCAAATCGGTGATGAACTAGAGGTATTTGTTTATCGTGATTCTGAAGATCGTCTGATTGCAACCACACTAAAACCCTATGCGATTGTTGGAGAGTTTGCCTTCTTGAAAGCAAGGGATGTAAGCCCAAGTGGTGTCTTTTTAGATTGGGGCTTAATGAAGGATTTGTTAGTTCCTTTTGGAGAGCAGTCACACAAGATGGCTGTGGGACGTTCGTACCTCGTGTACATCTACGTGGACGAACAAACCGAACGAATTGTGGCTTCAGCGAAATTAGACAAATTCTTATCGGAGGATATTTCAGGATTAGCCGAAGGGCAGGAAGTAACCTTGCTTCCTTATGAATACACCGACTTAGGAATGAAAGCTCTTGTAAACGAACAATACACAGGAGTCATTTATAAGAATGAAGTATTCAAAACTATTCCGCTAGGAGAACGTACACAGGGCTTTATCAAGAAAATTAGAACCGATGGTAAATTAGATTTGAGCCTAGAGAAGCAAGGATATGACCGTATTGACAAATCGAAATCTGAAATTTTTAATTTACTGGTAGCTTCTGGAGGATTCTTACCGTTCTCAGATAAGACTGATGCAGGTCTTATTTACGAGACATTTCAGATGTCAAAAAAGGATTTCAAAAAAGCGATTGGAGGATTATTTAGAGATAAAAGAATCAACATCCAAGAAGACGGGATTTACATTAGTAAATAAGACGCTTACAACATAAGTAAACTATCCAAAATACAATTACGCACAAAAGTAAATCAATTAGACTATAATTTACAATTCGCTGAAAGTCATATTGATTTACTTTTGTAAACATCAAAATTCAGCCATCTTTTGTTAAATTAAAGTTTACACTATCTTGTAATATTCATAAATGTAAATTACTTTTGTATATCACAAAAAACAACGATTTACATGGACGAATTGAATAAAAAGATAGAACAAATTATCCTAGAAAAAGGATACACTCCGAGTTATTTTGCAGATGCAATTGGCGTACAAAGAAGCAGTATTTCACACATATTAAGTGGAAGAAATAAGCCGAGCCTAGACATCATTCAGAAGATATTAAAGGTATTTCCAGATATTGATAGAGACTGGTTATTGTTCGATTCAGAGGAACAAGTTACTCCAACAACGAACTATGCTCCTCCTGTTTCGATGCCCAATAACAATGGAAATCGTTTTCCTCAGGAGCAATTTTACGATGAGATAAACGAGCCTTTACCCGTAAATCAGGGAAGACAACAGTATGAGCAAGCGATTCCAGTACGTAAAAAATACGATCGCCCAATGGCTGCGTCTTCAGGTTTAGGTAGTGGTGAAAAGCAAATTGAACGCATCCTTGTATTCTATACAGATGGCACTTTCACCGAAAGTAGACCTATCTAAGTTCACGAAACAAGAAGTTTTTTATCCTAAAAAGGGAGGAATCGGACAACGGTTTCTCCCTTTTTTAATGAGAATATAGGGGAGGCATAGCGTACTAGATGGGGTATTTTATAGATAAAAAGAGGGGAGAATAGTTAGTTTACATCCTTCAATTACTTCTTAATAGGGTAGGACTTTAGTAAGTAATTCTATTTTTTGAGAATAGGAGTCCTTAAATTAGATATAACAGCCTATAGGTTGACAAATGACTTATCGTAGCTAAAATCGGCAAGAAAAAACGAAATAGGGTGCAATTTACTATTGTAAATCATATAATATCGTTATTCTATACTTGTTTTTCGAATTTACAATCAATTAAAACATTTGTAAATCAAATTCTATGCTTACTATATATTTATCTTCTTTTTTAGTGATAACACCCTGATTATCAAAATATTAACAAATGTTTCACGTGAATATAACTACTTGATAATGAGATAGTTATGTAAACTGTATGAGAATCGATTATTTGCTCCCGAAATTGGGTACTATTCAGGATATTCGATTGTCATTTTTTGATTTTTCACTGCTTGATTTACGATTTTGTAAGAATATCGGTAACTTGCACAGCAATACTAAGAATCTATTTTTTTAGATTTAGAAACGTTAAAAATCAACTAATCAATCCTCATGCAGTTATTAGACTCCTTAAATCAAGTAGCAGAATTCCATCATACATTCAAAGCTCCTGTACTAACTAGTCCAGAAATCCCTTCTAAAGAACGTTGTGACCTTCGTGTAAGTCTTATCTCAGAAGAGCTAAAAGAACTCCAAGAAGCCATTGAAAACAAGGATATTGTTGAGATTGCTGATGCTCTTTGTGACATTCAATATGTCCTTTCTGGAGCTATTTTAGAGTTCGGAATGGGTGAAAAATTTGTAGAAATGTTCAATGAAGTTCATCGTTCTAACATGAGTAAAGCATGTTCTACTCTTGAAGAAGCGGAGCAAACAGTAGCTCATTACCTTCAAAAAGATGGGACAGAAGCTGGTATTAAAGAGGATGGAGACAAGTTTTTGGTCTATCGTTTAAGCGATTCTAAGGTACTTAAATCAATTAAATACTCGCCAGCAAACCTTGAATCTTTCTTAAAATAGGGAGGCTTATTCAGTCTTTATACATAAAATGCCAGGGTATTTACTGATGCGTCAGCTAGTATTCTGGCATTTTTGTATCTTATTTTTTGGTAAAATTCATACATTTTGCTAAGATATTAAGACCTTCAACAAAGAGTTGTATCTACAAATACCCTAATTCATTTGTCATTTGTAGCACGTTATCTATCGAAATATTGCCTTTCCTGACAAGCATTCTGTTATTAAAATTGAGTACTAAGTACTACGACATATTTTACCACATAGGTGCTGTGTTAAAAAGCAACATAAATTGAGAAAAATAGTATCTTTGTCTAATAAAGCAGGGAATTTAGCCCATGCAGTTTAGGCAGGTCATGGTAAATGAATCTGCCTAATTTTTTAAGCAGTTTTTTTAGTTGAATACTGTTCATCATACTTTTGATTATTCTTGAACAGGGTATAAATCAGTACTAATAGTTTTCTTTGAATTGCTACTGTACCTTTCATTTTAATATTGGTTTTATTAGCAATCGTTTGATAAGTATTTCTCATTTTAGGGTCATGTTGAGAGGCAGAAATTGCCGGAAAATAGAGCGTTTTTCTAATATGTTTATTACCTCTTTTTGAAATTCTAGTAGGGGCATTCAGAGATGTACCCGATTGTTTTTGTACTACATTGTATCCAGCGTAGCACACTAATTGTGAACGGGAATGGAATAAAGCAAAGCCATTGGTTTCTGCAACAATCGAGATGGCGGTAATAAAACCAACACCTTTGATGGTACAGACATTATCTATGCGCTCTTTTAAGTTGGCATCGTTATCCATGATATTTTTCATGTCCTGCTCTATTTCTTGGATTTGTTCATCAATTAATGCTAAACGTTTCTTGATTCGTTCAAGCGTTTTTTGATCAGGCTCATGAGAATGTTTTAGAGCATGATGCTGGTTCTTAATGGCTGTCTGTTCGTCTTTCAAAGCACTTCGCTCTCTTGAAAGTTGTTTAAGAGTACGCATTTGAACCGAAGCTGGTATCCATAAACTCAGTTTACGTTCTACACCCATTTGTGCCAATACCTTTGCATCTATCTCATCATTTTTAGATTTGATGTTAAGGCTTTCGGCATATTTCTTTGCTTGTTTTGCTAAAATCACACTGACTGACTTTTGGTTTTCATAAAGCCAGTAAGCCAGATTTTCATAATAAACGCCAGTGGCTTCCATCGTATAATGGATCGATATACTTGAATCAGTTAAAGATAAAAGCCAGTTTTCCATACTCTTAAAACCTGAAAGATTATTGGAAAAACTTTTAGTAGATTTTATCACTACCGATTGATCAAGCATCTTTTGGGCAATCGACACCATAAGGCTCGATTTACTAATGTCAATACCAATATTTTGGCAAATAAGTTGATTGTTCATCATTTTGAAATAAGATTAATGTCTTTACTCGTGACTTATGCTGACTACGCTCCATCATGGAGGTGTCTTAAGTGCTGTTCTGACTTGCTGAATGAAAAATGGGGAAAACTATGTGAGTACATATTCTGTTTTAAAGAATTGTTTAGTTACACATCCCTCTCATTTTTCAACAGTAATTTAACTTTATTTCTCTAATTTTAATTCTTTTTCAAACATACGAGTTTCACAGAGATTTTTTCTTTGTGTGTCTTTGTGGTTCTCCGTGCCACTTAGTGGTATAACTATTCCACAGAGTTCCGCAAAGGGTCTCAGAGTTTCACAGAGATTTTCTCTTTGTGTGTCTTTGTGGTTCTCCGTGCAACTCAGTGGTATAACTATTCCACGTAGTTCCGCAAAGAGTCTCAGAGTTTCACAGAGATTTTCTCTTTGTGTGTCTTTGTGGTTCTCCGTGCAATTCAGTGGTATAACTATTCCACGTAGTTCCGAAAGAGTCTCAGAGTTTCACAGAGTTTTTTTCTTTGTGTGTCTTTGTGGTTCTCCGTGCAACTCGGTGGTATAACTATTCCACAGAGTTCCGCAAAGAGTCTCAGAGTTTCACAGAGTTTTTTTCCTTTGCGTACCTCTGCGGTTCTCCGTGTAACTCGGTGGCATAAATTTCATAGAGTTCCACAAAGAGCCTCAGAGCTTCACAGAGATTTTATCTTTGTGGTTCTCCGTGCACCTCAGTGGTATAAACACCTCAGCGGTATAAAAGAAGTTCAACCCGATAAAGCCCCTCTTAGGATATTTCTAAGAAGGGCTTTCTGTTTTAGGGAGTTTCGTTAAAATATTATCAATGATGTTTTTTGTAAAATTATTTACTTTGAACAAAAAACGGTATTATTTGAACGCCCTGCGTTATTCAAAACTGAATTATTTTTAGGAATTTTGTAACGTGAAATAGGAAGTATTTCTCAAGAGAAATAACGCTTATCCCTTTTGACATTTTCGTAAAAATTAAATTTATACAATAGATGAGTAATCAAGCGAGTACCTTGTTCGACAAAGTGTGGGATGCACACGTAGTTCGTAAAATTGAAGATGGTCCAGATGTGTTTTTAATTGACCGTC
>JARXAV010000283.1 GCA_029865665.1 Flectobacillus sp.
TGATACCCTATTGGATTTTATACTAGAGCAAGGCTACTAGCTCGTTATTTTACACTTATTAATCAATATGAAAAAAATAGTTTTACTATTCGTAAGCTACTGCTTTTGTATGTCCACCTTCGGACAAGACTATCCCCGAAAAGAACTGAATGTCAAAGATTTTATACAAGAACTTGTTGGTTCACCAGATGGAGGTGTTAATGAGGATTTGTATGAATCGCTGTATCAAAACTATTTGAATCCGATTGACTTAAATAGTATTTCACGAGAAGAAATGGCATCGCTTTATATTCTTTCAGAAAAGCAACTTAATAATTTTTTTGCTTACCGTTCTCAAACGGGAAAATTACTCTCTATTTATGAATTACAAGCTATTCCAGCTTTCGACTTACGAACCATTTATCGCTTAGTCCCTTTTGTGATTGTAAAACCAGACGGACTTAGTTTTGGAGCAATTACCGATGCCTTGAACAGCGATAAACAGTATTTATTGTTGCGTTATGCCCAAATACTGGAAACTAAAAAAGGCTTTACCCCACCGACATCCAGCTCTAAAGTCCGCTATCAGGGAGGTTCTCAAAAACTGTATGCTCGTTATAAATGGTATAGCTCCAAAGATTTTAGTGTGGGTTTTACGGTGGAAAAGGATGAAGGTGAATCGACCCTTACAGACTTTACTTCTTTCCATCTTCAACTCAAGAATAAAGGGGCTTTAAAGAATATGGTAGTCGGAGATTACCAACTCCAATTTGGTCAGGGTTTAGTTACTTCCGCTGGCTTTTATATCGGTAAAGGTTCAGAAACGGTCTTAACCGTAAGACGGAGTAATCTTGGTGCTAAGCCCTATTCCTCTGCGATGGAAATGAATTTCTTTAGGGGAGGAGTAGCTACGTATCAGTTGGGGAAATTTGAGGTTACGGGTTTTTATTCTGGACTCAATCGGGATGCTAACATGGTGCGAGATTCTTTAGGAAATTCCTTATATGCTACCTCTTTACAGACTTCTGGATTGCATAGAACAACTTCAGAAAGTGAAGACCGCAAAGCACTCTTTGAGCAGAACATGGGAACGAATGTGAGTTATCAAAGCACCAATGGGGCTTTGCAATTAGGTCTTACTTTTTTACAAATATCCTTCAATAAAGAACTTACCAAAGCAGATAAACCCTATAATTTTTATGAATTTTCTGGCGATAAAAGTTCTTTGATAGGGCTGAATTATAACTATAATTATCAAAATATCAATTTTTTTGGAGAAATAGCACGTTCTCAAAGCGGAGGTATTGGGCTTGTAACAGGGATGTTAGCGAGTTTCAAAAAAGGAACAGATATGGCATTACTTTTCCGAAAGTATGATCCAAATTTTCATAGTTTTTATTCGAATGCTTTCTCTGAAAATACCCGTAATATTAACGAAACAGGTTACTATGTAGGGCTAAGGCATTGGGTAAATCGAAAATGGCAGTTGTCTAGTTATGCCGATTATTTCTATTTTCCGTGGTATCGCTATTTAGTGGATAAACAAACAACGGAGGGTTTTGATGTATTGGCAAGAATTCTTTATCAGCCTAACAAGCGTATGCAGGCATTTTTTCAAGTCAGACAAGAAAATAAAGAAGAAAATACGAAAATTGCAGAGGAGTACACAGACAGTAAGGGTAAATTAAAAACCCGAGAGATAACCGTGGTGAGAAATCGTATCAGAAGAGTCTTGCTTGCAAACCTTGATTACAAACTGTCTAAGATTTGGTCTTTTCAGACACGAGCTTCGTTTAGTACGTTCCAATTTGAGGGGCAAGCCTTAACAAATGGCTTTGCTCTTGCTCAGGATGTAAGTGCAGATTTGGGGAAGTTTTCCTTGTCTGGAAGGGTGGCTGTTTTCAATACGGATGACTACGACAATCGGCAATATTTTTATGAGCAAGATGTCTTATATGCCTTTTCATTTCCTGCGTATTATCAACACGGAATTCGGCATTACTTAATGCTCCAGTATAAAGTTTCGAAAAATGTAGATGCGTGGCTACGCTGGGCTAGGACTGATTTATTTGGAGAGAATAGTTTTGGCTCTGGTCTGGACGAAATAGCGAACCCACATCGTTCTGAAGTGAAATTACAGTTGAGAATTCATTGGTAGTACGAATGGGGTTTTGTGCCAAATACGTACAAACCCCCATTCATTAGGTCATTAGATAATCGCTTGTCTAATTTTTACCAATTTCGCAAGTAAGCCTTCTAATTGGTCGAGAGGCAACATATTTGCACCATCCGACTTTGCGATTGATGGGTTCGGGTGCGTCTCAATAAATAAGCCATTTGCCCCTACGGCAATAGCCGCTTTGGCAATCGTTTCAATTAATTGAGGTTTACCGCCCGTAACACCAGTACCTTGATTTGGTTGCTGTAACGAGTGCGTACAGTCCATCACCACAGGAACTCCATGAGCCTGCATTTCGGGGATATTACGATAATCAACCACTAAATCACCATATCCAAAAGAGTTACCACGATCTGTCAAGAAAACCGTCGCATTCGGATTTTCATGTAGGATTTTTTCAACAGCAAAACCCATTGAATTACCTGACATAAATTGTCCTTTTTTGATATTTACCACTTTGCCTGTTTTAGCTGCGGCCGCTAATAAATCAGTTTGGCGACATAAAAATGCGGGGATTTGAAGGACATCGACGTACGCTGCTGCCATTGCAGCTTCATCAGATTCATGAATATCGGTTACAGTTGGTAGGTCATAATACTCGCCCACTTCTTTGAGGATTTCTAAAGCAGCAATATCGCCAATACCCGTAAACGAATTTAATTTTGTACGGTTAGCTTTGCGATATGAACCTTTGAAGATATAAGGAATACCAAGATTGTCCGTAATGGTCTTCACTTTTTCAGCAATTTCAAATGCCAAGTCACGATTTTCAATCGCACAACTTCCTGCCATTAAAAAGAAATTGTTGTGTTCTAAGTTTTTTAGTTTTGGGATATTCATATTTCGATGTCCTAATTCCCCTGTTCAGGCTGCTATTATTGTTGAAAACTTCCCCTTTGGGGTAGGGGACTTTTAAATAAAATTCACTTCTGGACTTAGCTCAATACCAAATTTTTCTTTCACAGACGCTTGTACTTGGTAGGCTAAGTTCTTGATTTCATTGCCATTACCACCGCCATAATTGACAAGTACCAATGCTTGTCGTGCATGTACTCCGATGTTTCCATCTCGGTAGCCCTTCCAACCTGCTTGTTCTATGAGCCAGCCAGCAGGTACTTTAACGGTTGTCTCATTAATTGGATAACTTGGAATATTTTCAAAACGTTCTTTTAAGTCGGTATATTGACGAAGTGGAATTTCAGGGTTTTTGAAAAAACTTCCTGAATTACCTATTTCAGCAGGGTCTGGAAGTTTACTTTTTCTGATGGCAATAACTGCATCGCTAACAGCTTTAATGGACAATTCTGTTACTGCCATTTCTTCTAATGTGCGTTGAATATCACCGTATGAAGTTTTGAACGTTGCTTCTTTTTGAAGGGTAAAGGCAACCGATAGAATGACATACTGTCCTTTTTTTTCATGTTTGAAAACGCTTTCACGATAGCCAAATTTGCAATCTTCAAGCGTAAACGTTTCAATCTCGAATGTCTTCAGATTGAGAGCTTCTAGTGAATCAAATACATCCTTAATTTCAACTCCATAAGCTCCAATATTCTGCATTGGGGCAGCACCTACTGTCCCCGGAATTAAGGACATATTTTCAATTCCAGCCCAATTGTGTTCAATTGCAAAAAGTACGAATGCGTGCCAAGCGACACCTGCACCTACTTTCACGGTAATGGATGCTGGATTTTCTTTTACCGTTTCAATACCTTCCAGATTAATTTTAATTACGAGGCCTTCAAAGTCTTTGGTAAGCAAAATGTTACTACCACCCCCAAGAAATAAACGAGGTAAGTCTTGATATTCAGTCTTTTTTAAAATACTGATTAGCTCATCAACTGTGGAAACTTCTACAAAATAGGACGCATTCACCTCAAGTCCGAAGGTGTTATAGGGCTTTAAAGATATATTTTGTTGTATGTTCATCCGTTTTGTCGTATTATTAATTGCTCGCTTTAAATCGTGGTAAAGTTACAAGTAGAAAACTTCATTTCAATTTTTTTGTAAAAATTGTATCTTTGATGGAATTTAATATCCACCCATGTATTCAGCCTTATGCACTATATACTTAAAACTTTTTTGGTCTTTACCACAATGCTCATAATGGCATCTTGTGCATCGACTGTTGTTTCGAATGGAGGATCTAGTTCTTCATCTTCTCAATATCCAGCTAATCAGAAGAAAGAAACGAATGCTTACGATGAGAATTTAGCAGTATATCGTCCTAACTTTAAGCAGTTAAGAAATTCGTTACAAGTGCAAACAACGACTGGTGTTAGCACAACCATAGCAGACGAGCGAAATTTAGTAGTTAACCGTCGCTTAGATGCCATGCTAGATTCAATGGCTCTTCATAACAAAAACTTGAAATATGTAAACGGATTTAGAATACAACTTTACGTTGGGAATGATCGAAAACAAGCCGATGATACCAAAGTATTCGTTTATACAAGTTATCCAGAAATCTTTCCCTATATCTCTTTTCAGCAACCTTTATACAAAGTGAAGGTCGGAGATTTTCTAACTCGACTAGATGCAGAACGCTACTATCGAAATATGAAAGAAGTATATCCGTCTGCGATTATTGTTCCTGATGTTGTTGAATTAAAAAAGGGGATGTTAGTGAAGTAGTAGGGGGAAAGTAAAATTATACTATTCTAAGGTGTAGTATTTAACCTACATTTTGTATTTTTGCAATAATTATCTTTTTATATTTAGGTATTTATGCGAAGAGTAATGTCAAGTATTAATAAAATTGTATATTAACTTTCCGCAAGTTTTAACAACCGAAAAGAATTTATTTAAATGAAGAAAGCCCTCATTACAGGTATAACAGGTCAAGATGGAGCCTACTTGGCAGAACTACTTCTATCAAAAGGATACGAAGTTCATGGGATTAAGCGAAGAAGCTCATTAATCAACACGCAACGTATTGACCACTTATACGAAGATTTACACGAAGATGATGTTAAATTCAAGTTGCATTATGGTGATTTGAGTGATTCTACAAACATCATTCGCATTATTCAAGAGGTGCAACCAGACGAAATCTATAACTTAGGAGCGATGTCGCACGTAAAGGTTTCGTTCGACGAGCCAGAATATACAGCTCAAGTAGATGGAATCGGTACATTACGTATTTTGGAAGCAGTTCGTTTATTAGGCTTAATTAAAAAGACTAGAATCTATCAGGCTTCAACTTCAGAGCTTTATGGTTTGGTTCAAGCAGTTCCACAGTCTGAAACAACTCCTTTTTATCCTCGTTCTCCGTATGCAGTAGCTAAATTATATGGTTACTGGATTACTGTAAACTACCGTGAGGCTTACGATATGTTTGCTTGTAATGGTATTTTGTTTAACCACGAATCGCCATTAAGAGGTGAAACGTTTGTTACTCGCAAAATCACTCGTGCAGCATGTCAAATCGCTTTAGGACAGCAAGAAAAGCTTTATTTGGGTAACTTGGATGCAGAACGTGATTGGGGTCATGCAAAAGATTATGTAGAAGCGATGTGGTTGATTTTACAACAAGAAGTTGCAGAAGATTTTGTGATTGCAACAGGTGTTACCACTCGTGTACGTGAATTCGTTCGTATGGCTTTTGCACAGGTAGGCATTGAGATTGCTTTCTCAGGAGAAGGTGTTGATGAAATTGGGGTTGTCGCTTCATGTTCAAATCCTGCGTATCAATTACCGATTGGAAAAGAAGTAGTAGCGGTAGATCCACGCTATTTCCGTCCGACAGAGGTTGAGTTACTAATTGGCGATCCTACAAAATCTAAAACTAAATTAGGTTGGACTCCGAAATACGACTTACAAGCATTAGTTGAAGATATGATGCAAGCAGATATGAAACTTTTCTCGTAAATGCTATCCATATAATAAAAAAGGGCTAGTTAACGATAATATGTTAACTAGCCCTTTTTTATTCAGCTTTTATAGTCTTTGTAATAGCTTATTGCAAAACAAAAATTCATTCAATTCAGCAATATCAGAATGTGTAAGGTTCTCGTTATTCCCTTCCCATATCTTACGACCTTTATATAAGAAAAGGATTTTTTGCCCCATACCAATCACTGAGTTCATATCGTGGGTAATTACAACCGTAGTGATGTTGAATTCTTCTGTAATTTCTTTAATTAAATCATCAATTTTAACGGCAGTTAACGGGTCTAGCCCTGAATTGGGTTCATCGCAGAATAAGTACTTAGGATTCATTACGATTGCTCGTGCAATTCCTACACGCTTTTTCATTCCCCCTGATATTTCGGACGGTGTGCGTTGCCCCGCATTTTCTAAACCTACCCGTTGAAGACAAAATTCCGCCCGCTCTATTTTTTCTTTCTCGCTCATGTTAGTAAGCATATCAAGCGGAAATTTTACATTTTCTAAACAGGTTTTAGAATCAAATAATGCTCCTCCTTGAAATAGTACTCCCATTTCTCTCCGAATATCTTTGCGTGTTTCTTCATTTGAGTTATGAAAGTCTCTACCATCGTATAAAACGTGTCCATTTTCAGGTTTAATGATACCAATCATACACTTGAGCAAAACACTTTTTCCTGTTCCACTTCCGCCAATAATCAGCGATGTTTCTCCTGGTTTAAATTGTCCGTTGATGTCGAGGAGTATGTCTCTTCCTCCAAAGGATTTAGATATATTTGTAATTTCGATCATATCTAGTTGGTATAAAAATAGACTTACAGGTTATCTCTGGGTAGCCAGAATTGGAAACCAATAAATCTGTAAAAGTACTTTAAAAAACGGTGTAAAGATAGTTATAAAAATATTCTCTATAGATGTAAAAATCAAAGTGTTCTTTGGATTAAATGGAGAGTTAGCAGTTGGGGTATGATTTTTTTTCTGATTTTTTACTGTTTATCGAACAAAACCTACCATTTATCTAAAAACATAGAGAGGAGAGGGTAAATGGTCTAATTTTGGTACTTCACCTAGGGTATTAACACATTTATAAAGATATGGAATTAACAGTTGTAATTGTAGATGATGATCCAATGATTTCTCTGATGCACAGAACAGTCATTAAAAAGGGCGATTTGTCTAGTGACATAAAAAACTTTACGAATGGCAAAGAAGCATTAGACTTTTTAGTCAGTCAACAAGAAGGGTATTCTTATCTGTTATTATTAGATTTGAACATGCCAGTGATGAATGGATGGGAGTTTTTAGATGAATTAAATAAGCTTGATCTTGGCAAAAAAGTCTTGGTAGCTATTGTTTCGTCAACTGTCGATAAATCGAGTGTTGTTAGGGCTACAGACTATCCACAAGTTGTTGATTTTCTTAGTAAACCATTTACAAAGAACAACTTGAATGATTTAATTAGAATGAATGCTGCTCTACAGCCTTCCACTATTAATTAGCACAAAATCGTGAAAAACAACGCCTTACAATTTTGTTGTAAGGCGTTGTTTTTGTAAAAAAAAAGCTGTTTTTCCGCTAAGGAAAAACAGCTTTTTTTATGACTAGTATGAAATTAGACCTCATTTGAAGACAATACTGCTCCAAAATATTCACGGTTCATACGTGCGATATTTACTAATGAAATTTCTTTTGGACATTCAGCTTCACAAGCACCTGTGTTTGTACAAGCTCCAAAGCCTTCTGCATCCATTTGAGCAACCATTTTCTCTGCACGAATTGTACGTTCTGCTTGTCCTTGTGGTAATAAAGACAATTGAGAAATTTTAGCAGATGTAAATAACATTGCTGAGGCATTTTTACAAGCAGCTACACAAGCACCACAACCAATACAAGCAGCAGCAGCAAAAGCATTGTCTGCGTTCTCTTTTGGAATAGGCAATGCGTTAGCATCTTGAGCGTTACCCGTATTAACCGATACGAACCCACCTGCTGCCATGATACGGTCAAATGATGAACGGTTTACGGCTAAATCTTTAATCACAGGGAATGCTTGAGCTCTCCAAGGTTCTACCGTAATCGTATCTCCTGATTTGAACGAACGCATGTGTAATTGACAAGTTGTTACACCTCTGTTGGGCCCGTGTGGGTGTCCATTGATGTACATTGAACACATACCGCAGATACCTTCACGACAGTCGTGATCGAAAGCGATAGGTGATTGTCCTTCATTGATTAAACGTTCGTTTAATACATCGAACATTTCTAAGAAAGACATATCTTCAGA
>JARXAV010000170.1 GCA_029865665.1 Flectobacillus sp.
CAAAAAGCAGATTTTTGCAGAAGTGAATCAGGAAAATGCAAAGGCAATTTTGGCTTCCAATACGACTATCCTAACTGCTTGTGACGATGTGGTAAAGGCTTATGTAGAATATTCTGCAACACTACCGAAAAGAGAAGAAGAACAAAAAGCAAGTTTCCTGCAAATTGCTGACAATGCCAATATCTCAGGAAGACAGCGTATGCTTACGCAACGTTTGACGTTCTATTATGCCGCTTATGTTTGGGGAATTACTGAACCTGGAACGGAGGTTAAATTGAAAGGATATGCCGATTTAATCAGACAGAGTTATAGTAAACTGATTACTTCTGAAATTAATACATCGGATATTGACGACGAATTAGCGGCTACTATTGGCGACTGGCGTGAAGTGGAAGAGCGTTGCACAAAAGACAATTGCTTCACTTTTGATAATAAAGGAATGGACGTAACTCAGATGTACGCAGTGTGTGCAACCATCTTAAAGCACATGGATAAGGTTACGGGTATGTATGCAAAGCTATCCGAACAATAATATTTTTAAACACAATTAACTGAAATACAAGAAGATACAGATTGTATCTTCTTTTTTGTATCCCATAGGAACTAAGATTATCCGACTTTTTGTTTTATCTTTGATTAAAATTACAACCTTAATATATTATAAGATCATGGGAAAATACGTAGTAGCAACTGATGCTAACTTTGATGAATTGATAAACTCAAACCAACCAGTACTAGTAGATTTTTGGGCAGAATGGTGTGGCCCTTGTAAAATGATTGGACCAATCGTTGAAGAATTAGCAGGTGATGTAGATGGACAAGCTATTGTTGCGAAAATGGATGTTGACGGAAACTCTGTAGTACCAGCTAAATTTGGTATTCGTTCTATCCCTACATTATTGATTTTCAAAAACGGAGAAGTTGTTGATAGATTAGTAGGTGGAAATATTCCTAAAGCTGTTTTAAGCCAAACGCTTTTAAAACACGCTTAATTGCTTTTACACAAAAAAAGAGCTAGTAACTAGCTCTTTTTTCATGCCTTCACTCCATTGACATCAGGGAACTATCCCAATTTTTCCATACAGGTTCGTAGCCTTGTTGCTGAATCATGTTAGCAATTTCAGATGGGCTACGTTCATCACTTATCTCAAATTGTTCTAAGGATTCTGGCTCTACGATATAGCCACCAGGATTTGTCTTTGAACCTGCACTCATGGCAGTAATGCCCAGTTTAATGATATTATTCCGAAACACCTCATTTTCTCTAGTCGAAATAGATAATTCTACCTCCTCATTAAAAATTCGATAGGCACATATCAATTGAACCAGTTCACGGTCAGACATTTCCATCTTTGGTTCTAGCCCTCCCGAAAACGGTCTAAGTCTAGGAAAAGAGATAGAATAGTTACTTTTCCAGTACGTTCGTTCAAGGTAATCGAGGTGCATAGCCGTAAAAAAGCAGTCTGTCCGCCAATCTTCTAAGCCAATCAACACGCCCAAACCCATCTTCAAAATACCCGCATTGCCTAAACGATCAGGGGTATTGATTCGGTAAGAAAAATTAGATTTCTTCCCTTTGGGGTGATGCAATTTATAGTCCTCTTTATGGTACGTTTCCTGATAGACCAATACCGTCGTAAGCCCTTCCGCAATCAGTTCATCGTATTCATGCTGGTCGAGCGGTTGTACTTCCATAGAAATATGAGCAAAATACGGACGAATCAACTGGATTACCCTCTTTAAATACGGAACGCCAACGGTCTGATTTGCCTCTCCCGTAACCAGTAAAACGTGTTCGTAACCCATCGCTTTTAGTACCTTTATTTCCTGCAAAATCTCTTCATCCGTCAAGGTCTTACGTTTGAGTTTATTATCAAAACTGAAACCACAGTACGTACAAATATTTTGGCACTCGTTCGATAAATAAAGTGGCACATACATCTGAATCGTTTTTCCAAAACGTTTTTGAGTAAGTCGATGACTCAATTGTGCCATAGATTCCAAATAGGAAGCCGCAGCAGGTGAGATTAAGGCTTTAAAGTCTTCTAAATCCCTTCTTCCTGCTTTATTTAAGGCATATTCAACATCCTGTGCCGTTTTGGCATAGATACTTTGCTTTACTTCATCCCAAGTAAATTGATCAAAAAGTGCTTCAAAAGTAGAAATCATAGCTAGTTATCAGCCATTGGTAATCAGCATTCAGCACAAGACCGATTCCGACAACCGAAGGCAATTTTACAGATTCAAAAACTCCGTTAAGGGACTACTTGCTCTAGCCATATTACTGACTTGTGCTAGTTTTGCTTCAAATGCCATTCGTCCTGCCTCTACTGCCAGCTTAAATGCCTTTGCCATCAGAACGGGGTTCTGCGATACCGCAATGGCCGTATTTACCAAAACAGCATCAGCCCCAATTTCCATAGCATAAGCAGCATCCGAAGGCGAGCCAATCCCAGCATCTACCACCACAGGAACACGGCTTTGTTCGATGATAATTTCTAAGAAATCAATCGTTTTTAAGCCTTTATTGCTTCCAATCGGCGAGCCTAAAGGCATTACTGCTGCCACACCAACTTCTTCCAAACGCTTACATAACACGGGGTCTGCATGAATATAGGGCATTACCACAAAGCCTAATTTTACCAGTTCTTCGGCCGCTTTGAGGGTTTCAATTGGGTCTGGCATTAAATATTTAGGGTCTGGATGAATTTCCAATTTTAGCCAGTTAGTTTCTAAGGCTTCACGGGCTAATTGAGCTGCAAAAACCGCTTCTTTTGCATTTCTTACCCCTGAAGTATTAGGCAATAAATTAAACTGAGGATGATTCAAATGTCCCAAAATATCATCTTCTCGTTCTTTTAAATCAACTCGTTTGAGGGCAACTGTAACCAATTCAGAACCTGATACAAGCAAACTCTCTTCCATCAAGGCAGCAGAACTAAACTTCCCTGTTCCAGTAAAAAGACGGGATGAGAAGGTTTTATCAGCGATGGAAAGAAGCCCCAAGACTAGCCCCCTAGCCCCCAAAGGGGGAATTTGATTCGACGTATTTTTTTCTCCGAGTACAATTCCCCCTTTGGGGGTTAGGGGGCTTTCTCTGAGGGTTAGGGGGCTGATTAGAGTACTAAATCTACTCGCCATTTCAGTAGGATTTTCTGCCAAATTAATCACCGAAGAAACGGCCACGCCATGCAAACCAATTTCTTTTAACAGAGTAAGGTCTTCCAATTGAATACCTCCTATGCCAATAATTGGCAGGGTTAAACCTTCTTCTCGACACTGTTTTATCAATGCTTTATAGCCCTCTAATCCTACAATTGGACTGAGATTTTCTTTGGTTTTGGTAAAACGATAAGGGCCACAACCAATATAGTTCACCCCTGCTTTATGCAAGTTTCTGATGTCATCTATGGTATTCGCTGTACCTCCTATGATAACGGCATCGACCAATAAAGCACGGGCATCTACAGGAGAAGGATCTGTTTTACCTAAATGCACGCCATCTGCCCCGATTTCGTGAGCTAGTTGAAAATTATCATTAATAATTAACTTGGCATGAAACCGTTTACAAACAGCTTGGGTCTTCAATGCAATTTCTCTCCACTGCTCATAAGGGGTATTTTTTACTCGTAATTGAACCCATTTCACCCCGCCCAAACAAGCTTTTTCGGCCTGTTCCCAATGCGGGATAGTCGGTAGGTTTTGGGTAATATAATGTAGTGATGCGATTGTCATTTTTAGCTAGTTTTCAGTTATCAGAAAACCGTTATTTTAAGCGTTTTTCCTAAAAAAATGATGGATATGTAAGCCGATAATTTCAAAAATAGCTTCCCAATAAAGTTGGGGAACTTGATAAAAAATGGTTGATGTATATTTTTGCGTCTGAACACGCTTTGGGTAAATCATACCCTTTTGCCAAACCTGCGGCTATCGCAGAGGACAAAACACAACCAGAACCATGTTTTTCGCCATTTTCAATACGAGGACTATCAAAAAAAGAGACTAAACCGTTCTCAAAAAGTACGTCCTCCGCAGTAGCCGTCGTCTTATGCCCCCCTTTCAAATAAACCGAACAAGAAGCTGCCAATTGCAGTGCTTTCTCTTCCGAAGAAGCATCGCCCAAAACCAGCCGATTTAATTCTGGAATATTGGGGGTAATCAAATACACTTGTTGTAAGACAAGTGCTAAGGAATCTAAGGTCATTGAATCGTGAAAATCAAAGCCTGCACTCGCTTTTAAAATGGGGTCAAAAATGATTTTACTGTTCGGATTAGCTCTTAAAACAGCATCAACAATACCCGATAAGGTTGCTATATTTTCGACAAGCCCAATTTTCACCACCGCTATCGTATATTTCTGATAGAGGACTTCCAGTTGACGTTCAATCTCGTTGAGCGAAATCCATGAAACCCCGTCGAACTGGCTTTCATGCTGAAACGTTAAGGCAGTACACACACCCAAACCATACACCTGATTGGCTTCCAATGTTTTAATATCTGCCAAAACACCCGCCCCAGCAGATGGGTCAAAACCAGCGATACTCAAGACAACAGGTCGATTTTTCATACGCTTAATCTAGTTACATTACTGCCAAATACTTCCTAAAAATGCCGCTCCATCAAAACCATAATCGGCTAAATGAACTGCATTTTCGGGTGTTAGTCCTCCCAATGCAATTACTGGAACCTTACTTCTTCGTTCCTTAAAAAAAGTAATTAACTCCTCTTTTGAAAACGCTGATGGATAATCCATTTTGGAAATACTCTTAAAAATGGGACTCAAAAAGACATAATCAAATCGAGACGAAAGGGTTTCTATTTCTTCCAACGAATGACAAGAAGTACTGATGGTCAAGCCCTTTCTTCTTAATTCTTTCACGAGCGATTGGAGTTCTTGCTGACCTAACTTTTGTCGGTCACTCGTCCGTAAGTGAATCCCTTTCAAATTATATTTTCGAATTAAGGAATGATGCGAATGCAATACCACTCGTTTCAAATACAGCGGCTTCACCTGTTTTAAGTAGGCTTCCAATTGTTTCTCGGTAAAATCAGGTTTTCGCAGATGAAAGTGGCTTAATCCTGCTTCAAACAAAGCATTCAGTCGCACAAACTCGTCAGTTACCTCCTCAGGGCTAGACAACACTATTTTTATCATTTAGCACATCATTTTAGGTCATAATCTCAGGTACATAGCCCCAAAGATTACGACCAACCTTATTTACAAATACACCTCTGCTCCTTCTTCAACAAATTTCTTTGCTTGTTCTTCCATCCCTTTCTTCAAGGCTTCTTGCTCATCAATACCCATATTGTCGGCATAGTCACGAACTTCTTGCGTAATTTTCATCGAACAGAAATTAGGGCCACACATCGAACAGAAATGGGCAATTTTAGCACCCTCCGCAGGAAGCGTTTCATCGTGAAATTCACGAGCCGTATCTGGGTCAAGCGACAAGTTAAACTGATCTTGCCAACGGAATTCAAAACGAGCTTTACTCAAGGCATTATCACGAATCTGAGCCCCTACGTGTCCTTTTGCCAAATCAGCAGCATGGGCCGCAATTTTATAGGTAATTACTCCGTCCTTAACGTCTTTTCGATTGGGTAAACCTAAGTGTTCTTTTGGCGTTACATAACACAACATGGCACAACCAAACCAACCAATCATAGCAGCCCCAATCCCCGAAGTGATGTGATCATACCCTGGGGCAATGTCCGTAGTCAAGGGCCCTAAGGTATAAAAAGGAGCTTCGTGACATTCCTTTAACTGCTTGTCCATATTTTCTTTAATCAAGTGCATTGGCACGTGACCAGGCCCTTCAATCATTACCTGAACATCGTGTTTCCAAGCAATTTTTGTCAATTCACCTAAAGTTTCCAACTCGCCAAATTGAGCCGCATCGTTTGCATCGGCAATTGAACCTGGGCGTAAACCATCACCCAACGAAAAGGCAACGTCATAGGCTTTCATAATCTCGCAAATTTCTTCAAAATGAGTGTATAAGAAGTTTTCTTTGTGATGAGCCAGACACCATTTTGCCATGATACTCCCCCCACGAGACACAATACCCGTAACACGTTTTGCCGTCATGGGTACATAACGCAATAAGACACCCGCATGAATCGTGAAATAATCGACCCCTTGTTCTGCTTGCTCAATTAAGGTATCACGGTAAATTTCCCACGTTAAATCCTCGGCTTTGCCATTCACTTTTTCAAGAGCTTGGTAAATTGGCACTGTTCCAATTGGCACAGGAGAATTACGGATAATCCATTCACGAGTTTCATGGATATTTTTTCCTGTCGATAAATCCATGATGTTATCAGCCCCCCAACGGCAAGCCCAAACGGCCTTTTCAACCTCCTCTTCAATACTTGAGGTCACGGCAGAATTACCAATATTTGCATTAATTTTTACCAAGAAATTACGCCCAATAATCATTGGTTCGCTTTCTGGGTGGTTGATGTTGGATGGAATAATGGCACGCCCCGCAGCAATTTCTGAACGAACAAATTCGGGTGTAATCGCTCCCGTTGGTGTATTTGCTCCAAAACTATTGCCTTTGTGTTGATGACCGATGTTTCCTAATTCTTCTAAACGTTGATTTTCACGAATGGCAATGTATTCCATTTCTGGAGTGATGATTCCTTTACGGGCATAGTGTAATTGGGTTACATTTTGACCTGCTTTGGCACGCATTGGTTTAGCAATATGTTCAAAACGTAAATGGTCAAGAGATGTTAGTGCAGCACGTTCTCTGCCATATTCAGAGGACAATTCTGTTAATTGCTCTACATCGCCACGGTTTAAAATCCATGACTCACGTAAACGAGGTAAGCCTTTTTTGACATCAATCGTCGCATTGACATCGGTATAAGGGCCACTTGTGTCATACACCGTTACAGCTGCATTGCAAGCAACTGTTTTGCCATTAATTTTAGTATCTTCAAGCGTAATTTCACGCATTGCCACTTCAATATCGTGAATTGTACCTTTTACGAATACTTTCTTCGAATTCGGGAAAGGGCTACGGCTGATACCAGTTGTTTCTGGAGATTGATCTACTTTTTTCATACAAAGGTTATTGCTGAATGCTTAATGTTGGTTGTTGATTTTGGAGCTTTGATTCACGTAACACACAAGGTGTCAGCCTCCTTGCGAGGCACGAATAATGGTGATGCTGTCGTTTTGCTGAAAAACAGTTTTTGCCCAGTCCGATTTGGGAATGACAACGTCATTCACCGCAATGGCTAGGCCTTTGAGATGCTGTACCAACTGGTCTTCGAGCAAAGCCGCAATCGTTAGAGATTCGGGGTATTCGATGGTTTGGTTGTTGACAAGAATAGTCATGGTGATTCACGGTTTTTGAAAAATACAAAAAACCTTAGGACAGAAGATACCAGCAAACCTTGTGTTGAACCTATGAGGCTAACAAAACGGTACATGATGGAACAAAAAGTATGGCAAATAAATGTCTGAAATGACACGATTATTTTTGAACAACTATTCAAAAATGTTGCACTGCTTTTTCCTTTCGCAACTATTACGTTGATCAGGTTCGAAGGGTATAATCTCAGCCCGTATATTAAGGCACCCCTAAAGTCTGTGACAAACTTACTACCAGAACGTGAAAAAACAATATTTTTTAACACTTTTTTACCCCATTTAATTTATCCAACAAGTTTTGGCATTATTTTAGGATATTAACTAGGTAATGATTTTGGATTTTGAATGTTAGATTTTAGATTTTATCACATTGGCGATTAAGTCTGAACATGAAACCAACTTTGCAAGATTTGATATTTGCTACATTCAAGCCACTACCGTTCGCTAAGATTCCTAAATAATTTGCTAGTAAATCTCGTTTAATAAATACATTTGACTGAATTTTTATCCTTATCAAAAAACATTATAAACTATGACACACACCGTTCAGCCCAAAGAAACTCTTTACTCCATTTCCAGAAAATATGGTGTTAGCGTAACACAGATTCAAGAGTGGAATGGGCTTTCTGACACTGCTCTATCTGTTGGACAAGACCTCATTGTTAGTGCCGATGGCGGGGGCAGTTCTTATCAACCTGTTACACCGAGTTATGACCCAACTCCTAGTCCAAGTTATGACGAACCTACTCATAATTCAGGGAGAGGTAACAGCGGTAGCATTTCAGTACAAAAAATCAATAAGGGAGGCTATAATAGCATTATCATTTCGTACCCAACTACTTATGGTTCAGACCAAAGTAACCCGATGCGAGATAATTACCCCTCTCCCAACACGGTTAATACTGCGGGGGTTTCATACGTTGGAAAATCCACTTTCGAGGCTCAACGTGGTGAGTTCGACGACCTTCTACCCCAACCTTTCTATGGTGACTTATTACACTATATCGGAAAAAATGAAGGTCGTTTTGATGCCGTAAATAGTTACGATAAAGCTATATTTTCATTCGGTTTTATCCAGTTTACAGGTGCAGTTGCTAGTGGTTCAATTTTAACCAAAGTATTACAGCGGTTTAAAAACTACGACTCAAGTGCCTTCTATAACTGCTTTACAAAATACGGCATGGATGTTTCTGGCGTGTTTACCTGCAATGGTCGTCAAGGAGATGACGCTTATCGTGCAGTAGCCAATAATTTAGAACTAACAGGTGCTTTTATTGCCAGTGGTTTCGAACGTGAGATGATTAGAGCTCAAGTTGCAGTAGCCTTAGAGGAATATGTTAATAGAGCGGTTTCGGATAATACAGCCATTTTAATCTTTAATCAGAATGTATCTCTAAACCGATTCTTATATTCAGAAGGTGGTATTGCTCTTCGTGTAGATCTAGCCGTTAACCGTGGACTAAGTGGTTCATTGGCAGCTCTTCAGAAGGCAGTTACTCAAGTTTGTTCCCAATCAGGTATCTACTCGGTGATAGAATTACCGAATATTGACGAGCAAAGTGTGGTACAAGCAGTAGCGAATAATGATGTGGAAGCTTGGAAAAAGGCACGTGTTCAAAAGTTATTAAGCAGCAACTTTAGTTTTAGTAAATAGGTTATAGACTACGACATAACTTTTTGAAACGAAACCTTATAGGTTTTGAAAACCTATAAGGTTTTTTGCGGATTGAAATTCTACTAAGTTATGTCGCACTCTATAATTGCTTCAATTTACTCATGTGTTGCATCTCTGTCTTAAAAAAGACTTACGTGCAACACATTTATTTTTTGCACGATTATCGACAAAATCATCAGCTTTGGCTAAGTTTTGAATCAAATTAAACGAAGAAGTCGTAAGTTTGCTTATCTATAAAATTAAGATTATGACATATAAAGTTCAAGCAGGAGAAACGCTGTATTCGATTTCTCGCAAGTTTGGAGTAACTCCAGAACAAATCATCAAATGGAATCGCTTATCGGGCAATACGATTTCCATTGGGCAAGTACTAACCGTTTCAGCTCCAAGCAGTACGCCAACAACACCCCCACCGAGCAATACAACTAGCAGTAGCAGCACCAGTAAAAGATATACGGTACAAAAGGGAGACACCCTTTACAGTATTGCAACAAAAAATGGCGTAACTGTCGCTCAGATACAAGCATGGAATAAACTAACAGGCACAGCACTTTCTTTAGGTCAGGTACTCATTGTGGGTGCGAGCAGTACCCCAGCACCCGTAACGCCTAAACCAATACCCAATCCTACACCAACACCGATTCCGACCCCAGTGATTCCTTCGACACCTGCTTCAGGATTGAATCAATTTGTGGTAACAAAAACAAACAAGACTACCTACAACAACATTGTTATTAGTTGGGGAACAGGTTCGGCAACCATGCGAGACCATTACCCCTCGGCATTTTTAGTAAATCCTTTTGGCGTATCGTATAGAGGACAAGCAGCATTCGAAAATCACCTCGATGATTTTGAGGACATTTTACCACGCTCTTTTTATGCCGAAGTTTTGCAATTTGTCGCTCAAAATGAAGGTAATTTCGATGCGGTAAATAGTTATGACAAAGCCATTTTCTCATTCGGATTCCTCCAATTTACGGGAGCAGCAGCTAGTGGTTCTATGTTATCGAGAGTGTTACAACGTTTTAAGAATACTGATCCAAGCGGCTTTACAAAGTACTTCGGTCAGTACGGAATGGATGTAAACAACAATATTTTTTCTTACACTTGGTATCAGGGCGATAATGCGTACAACGAAGTAGCCAATGATTTACGTCTAACAGGAGCGTTTATTGCCAGTGGTTCGTACAGAGGAATGATTCGAGCTCAAGTGGCCATAGCGTTGGAGGAATACTTAAACAAAGCCTTAGCAGATAGCACCAGCGTTATTATTTTAGGACAAACGGTTTCACTAAATAGAATTATCTATTCCGAAGCAGGAACAGTACTTCGTGTTGACTTATGTGTCAATCGTGGGCTAACAGGTTCGTTAGCTATCTTGAAAAAAGCCATTGAACAAGTGGCTAACCAAAGTGGCATTTTTGTAGTGAGCGGATTGTCTATGATTGATGAACAATTAGTCGTAAAAACAGTCGTAAACAATGAAGTTGACCCAAATAGAAGACCTCGATTAAACAATATTTTGAACGGTACATTTAGTTTTAACAAAGGAATTGCATAATAAAATATAGAGGGGTAGCTTTATTTATTATAGAGGCTAGCAAAATCTATAATAAGCAAGCTGTCAGCTAGTTAGCAAAAGAAAAAGGACAAAAAAAAGGATAAAACTACAATCTATAGTTTTATCCTTTTTTTTGTTCAGAAAATTTTCATAACTCCCGAATTACTTATGTCTATTATGGTATTATATTTGAAGTAATATCTGAAAGTGTAGCTTTTGCAAATTTGCACTAACTTTACTGACCACAATGAACAAAATAATCCTTACATTAATCAGCTGGCTATGCTTGCTAAGCGTATCTCATGCCCAACAAGTCACCAAGTTCGGAATGGGAAACTATAAGAATATCACCGTAAGCTCAAGTTCTGGAGATGCTACGGGTATCCGTACCCTCATGAGTACTGGGTATTTACCGAATCCCAATGCGGC
>JARXAV010000220.1 GCA_029865665.1 Flectobacillus sp.
AAAGATGCCGATGCTTTATTGATTGGGGAAGACATGGACAAAGTGGATTATGTCTTGGCAAAATGCTGTAATCCGATTGCAGGAGATGATGTATTTGGCTTTGTAACCATTAATGAAGGCATCAAAATTCACAGAACTTCGTGTCCAAATGCTCCCGAATTACTCTCTCGTCATGGCGACCGTGTCCTCAAAGCTGTTTGGGCAAGCAAGGCAGAGATGTCTTTTGTGGCTCATTTAGAGATTAAAGGTGTGGATAGAATCGGCTTAATGAGCGATTTGACGGCCATTATTTCGCAAGAATTAAAAGTAAATATTCAGGATTTAACAATCGGAGTGAAAGATGGCATTTTCGATGGTAAAATTTCTTTAGTCGTTCAAGGAACAGAACACCTAGAAACCCTTGTTAGTTATTTAGAACGAGTGACTGGGGTTGTTGAGATTGTTCGAAGTAACTAAGCTATTACGCTCTTAGAGAGTTTTCAATTTACTCTCTAAGAGTAAAAATATCACTGATATAAATCATTCCCTCGCTTTCACGAGATTATCTTTTGGAAGAACTCCACCTTTTTTTATCGTTCTCTTTAAATTTAGGTTAAATTTGTGTCACGAAAATAGATTTAGTCTAAACATAAGTTAGAAAGAGTCGTATTCTGGTCGCTTAATACAAGCAGTATAACTGAATTTCTGTAACAATGCCATCAAATGTAACGTTAGAATCCGTAAAGAAAATTTTTACGGCATATCTTGAAAATAAAGGACTTAGGAAAACACCAGAACGCTTTGCCATTTTGGAAGAAATATACACACGTGACGACCATTTTGATGTGGAAGAACTGTATATTTCGATGAAAAATAAAAAATATCAAGTTTCTCGTGCCACCGTGTACAATACACTGGATGTCTTGGTTGAATGTGATTTAGTGGCCAAACACCAATTTGGACGTAACATTGCTCAGTACGAAAAATCGTATGGTCGTCGTCAACATGACCATTTGATTTGTACAGATTGCCATCATGTAACGGAGTTTTGTGACCCACGTGTACAAACTATTCAGTCGATGGTTGGAGAGATGTTACAATTTAATGTGATGCACCACTCCTTGATTTTTTATGGCTCATGTACCAAAACCGATTGTGAACATAAAAAAGCCATGCAACAACAAAACATCGTAGGAGGTACAAATTAGGCCTCTTTTGCAGAAAGGTTCTCCAAAGAATTAAAAGAAATCCCGTGTGTGTTTAAATTTCCAAAACACACACGGGGTTTTTGTTTTAAGATTAGTTATCTTTGCCTTTCATTTTGTACGACAGGCTTGATGCCTGTGTTTTTTTCGTAATACTAAATACAGGCTTATCCCTGTGATACTAAGTTAAAGAAATGGCAGTAGATGTTTTGTTGGGTTTGCAGTGGGGCGATGAAGGAAAGGGTAAAATTGTAGATGTTTTAGCTCCAAAATACCAAGTAGTAGCTCGTTTTCAAGGTGGTCCGAATGCGGGACATACCCTAGAATTCGATGGTTTTAAGCACGTGTTGCACCAAATTCCATCTGGAATTTTCCGTCAAGAAGTTCAGAACATCATTGGAAATGGTGTGGTACTTGACCCAATTATCTTCAAAAAAGAAATCGACGGGTTAGTGTCGAAGTTCAATTTGAGCTTAAAAGGTAATTTAGAAATCTCTAAAAAAGCCTCTATCATCCTACCTACACACCGTTTGTTGGATGCTGCTTACGAAAAAGCAAAAGGCGAAGCGAAAATTGGTTCTACGTTGAAAGGAATTGGCCCAACTTATACGGACAAAATTTCTCGTCAAGGATTGAGAGTTGGAGATGTTATTTCTCCGAATTTCTTAGAAAAATACAACGCTTTAGTTATTCGTCATAAGTCTATCTTGGATATTTATCAATTCGAGTACGATTTAGCTGCTGCTGAAGAAGAATTCTTTGCAGCGGTTGAATTCATGAAAGAATTCAATCTTGTTGACTCAGAATATTCAGTTAACCATGCGTTAACGGCTGGCAAAACAATTTTGGCAGAAGGAGCTCAAGGTTCGTTATTAGATGTTGACTTTGGTTCATATCCTTTCGTAACTTCTTCAAACACCGTAACAGCAGGTGCTTGTACAGGTTTAGGAATTGCTCCTAAAAATGTAGGTGAAGTATTCGGTATTTTCAAAGCATACTGTACTCGTGTTGGTTCTGGTCCATTCCCGACAGAATTGCATGACGAAGTAGGTGAAGCAATCCGTAAAGAAGGACGTGAGTTCGGAGCAACAACAGGTAGAGCTAGACGTTGTGGATGGCTTGATCTTCCTGCATTGAAATATGCGATGATGATTAATGGCGTTACTCAATTAATCATGATGAAAGCAGACGTATTGAATATCTTTGAAGAAATCAAGGTATGTACGGCTTACAAATTGGAAGATGGTACGATTACAGAACAACTTCCTTATGATATTACAGACATTACAATCGAACCAATTTATGAAACCTTAAAAGGGTGGAATTGTTCGTTAGAAGGCATCAGAACATTTGAAAACCTTCCAACTGAATTGTCTGAATACATTGCATTCTTAGAAGAGAAATTAGCGTTGCCTATCAACTTTATTTCGACAGGGCCAGACCGTGACGAATGTGTGTTAAGAGGTTCATTCGCTTAGTTTTAATAGATGAATTTGCTAAAAAAGGTTCGATAAGCTCAGGCTGTCGAACCTTTTTTATTAGCCCATCAGTCCTGTTAGTTGCAAATGTTGGAGTAACATAATCGTTTTCCCATCTCTAATTTCTCCTATTTTCATTTTGTGGATAGCTTCTGTAAACGGAATTTCTAATACCTCAATTTCTTCATCCTCAATACCTCCGCCTAAGCTTCGTTCTGTTTCGTTGGTATAGGCAGCAATGAAAAAGTACAAAATCTCACTGACCGAACCAGGACTCATATAAGCTTCAAAAACCTTTTCCACATTGGCTATTTTGAAACCTGTTTCCTCTTCCGTTTCTCGTTTGATGGCTACTTCTGGATTATCAGAGTCAAGTAGTCCTGCACAAGCTTCAATCAGCATTCCAGAGGTGTTGCCATTCACGTAGGTCGGAATACGAAATTGTCTCGTCAGGATAACCCTTTTACTTTCCTGATTATACAATAAAATGGTTGCTCCATTGCCTCGGTCATACACCTCACGCATTTGTGTTTCTACGATGCCATTTTTTCTGAAATAATCAAATGTGTAGCGTTTTAGTACGTACCAATTGTCAGAAAGTACTTTTTCTTCCTTAATTTCAATTCTCGGAGTTTTCATTTTGATTGAATATGATTATTTGTGATTATATTTGATTGATTTTACAAAGGAACTAAAAAGCAATGAATTTCCAACTTAGAAAGAAACTTATTTTACAAACCCTCGATTTACAAGGCACGGTAGAGGTGAAAGAGTTTGCGGAGTTATTACAAACTTCGGAAATCACGGTGCGTCGTGACTTGGGAGTGTTAGCGGAAGAAGGTCTGCTTTTTCGGACACACGGAGGAGCCATGAAGTTAAGTCTTGCCCAAACGCCTGTTCATTTTACCAATAAAGCGGTGAGCAGAGCAGAGGAGAAAGACTATATTTGTCGCAAAGCAGCAGCGAATATCGAAGATGGCGAAACGATTTTTTTAGACTGTGGTAGTACGCTCGCAAGGTTGTGTCCGTACATTAAACATAAATATATCAAAGTGATTACCAATTCTTTACCCATTGTATATGAATTGATGGACACCAACGTGTCGATTAATTTGGTAGGAGGGGAGGTCGATATGCAACGACAAGCAGTGCATGGAATGATTGCCTTAGAACATTTGGCTCGTTATCAGGCAGATAAAGCTTTTATCGGAGTAGATGGTGTATCGCTCGCAAAGGGCTTAACGGCAGCCAGCGAAAAAGAAGCAAGCATTGCTACCGCTATGGCAAGCCATGCAAAAGAAGTTTTTCTTCTATGCGATTCAAGTAAATTGGAGAAAGATAATTATTTTCAATTTGCCCCCTTGAGTATGGTTACGACCCTCATTACAGATGCCCATATTTCCCCAGAATTGTTAGCGAGATACGAAGGCACCAACTTAAAGGTGATTTGTTGAAAGGTTGTGGCTTTAATGAATTGTTCCGATATTTGTTCACGACATTTGTGCATAACCCTCCGTTGATATGACTGAAGCTGAAAAAATAGCCCTACAATATTTATTTGCAGAAAATACCTTATATCTGATTCCAGAGAAGAAAACCCTTGAGTCAGGTATCGAGGAGGAAGTAAAAGCGGAGGCTATTTTACCTGTAAAAGAAGAGGTACAAAAGCCTATTATCGCTCCTCCCGTAGTGGTCGAAGAAGTGTTTGTTCCGCAGGTAAATCATCAGGTATTGATTTTGGTAGAACATTTAAGTGAAGCCGATAAAGACTTATTGACGAAAATTATAGCGGCGGTTAAGCTAGATTTAACCAAAGTGGAAGTGTTAGATTTAGCAACGATAGGCAAGGCTAATTTACGTCCAGTTCTTTCCTCAAGAGCCGTGAAACAATTAGTGACCTTTGGCATTCCATTGTTCACCATTAATTTAGAAATTCCCCTGATTCCATATCAAGTCAGAACGATTCAAGGCGTTCATTTTTTATATGCCGATATTTTGAGTGAATTACAAAACGACGTTCCCAAGAAAAAAGCCCTTTGGGGTGCATTAAAACAAATGTTTGCGTAGGGGTTGACCTACGTGTCAACCCCGAATATTCATGTGTCAACCCTATCGTTTATCGGTGGGTTGACACGCAGGTCAACCCCAACGACACCCACCTAATATTGGGTTGACACGCAGGTCAACCCCTACGACTAATTTCCAACCTTTAGTAAGGTATTATTCTGTAAATCTAAAACTCCATTATTCATATAAGTAATAGATTTTGCAAAAATATTTCCTGTAGAAGTTGTAATGCTATGTTTGATAATTACATCATCCGTGAAAGTAGGGACTCTTCCGCAAGACCACGTGCTAGTGTCGCTCCAATTTCCAGATTTTACCGACTCAAATATTGAACAACAGCTGTTTGTAATTGTAATCGGAATCGTTGGACATTGTGGAGTGCTATATTTAATTAAGTAATTTTCGTAAGTTAGCCATCCTTTATTTTCAGAAGAAAATGATAATGTATAATAAGCATAGCTTGGTAAAGTCATGTACTGCCATGTGTTTCCACCGTCTGTAGTTTTTAATAAGAAACCTTCAATCGTTGGAGTGGCATATTTAAAGCCTGTTACATAGCCTACTTGTGCATTTACAAATTCAATATCTCTAAATTCTGCATTCGTTCCTGATAAAGGTGTACTAGCAGGTTGCCAAGATGTGCCACCATCGCTTGTTTTTAATAGGGTGCCATTATTTCCTGAAATAAAACCCGTTTGATTTGTCGTGAAAGCAATATCACTTAATGAGGTTGCACTAAATGAATTTAGTGCTTTCCTTTGGTAACTTATTCCATTATCTGTTGATATTGCTGCAAATGAGGATGAATAAACTGCTCCAACAATACCAATGGTGGAACTATTAGGAACAAAAGCAGCACTCAGAATGGTAGCATAATTTGAGCCAGCAAACTGATTATTAAGAGACCAAGAAGCTCCACCATCGGATGTCGTATAAATTAGTCCAAAGTCTCCTACAATTATACCATTGGTCACATCTTTAAAAGAAATCTTCTTGAAAGAACCAACAGCATTTACGGCAACAGGAGTCCATGTATTGCCTCCATCGATAGACTTGATACAGAACTGATTCCCATTGTCTCCTACTGCCCATACGATAGAAGATGTAACAAATTGAATACTGGTTATTGTTCCGGTGTTGTTATATACTTGAGTCCAAGTAGTACCGCCATTCGTTGTTTTAAATACACCAAATATACTACCTACAAGTCCAATATTATCATTGAGAAATGAAGTGGTGTAAATGGAATTGTTAGTAGAAACTTGAGGAGTTGTTTGTATTAAATAACTTGTGAAATCATATTTCCCAGCAGTACTGGCAGTGTAGCTATTTCCTGTTGCTCCTTGAATATTAATTCCATCTTTTCGCCACTGCACTTGATTATTGGCTGAAATGTTGGTTGCACTTAGTAAACTTGTCTGTCCACATTGTAGGTTAGTACTAGAAGCACTAATAGCAGGTGAGTTAATGGTTGCTAATGTATATTGTTGGACATAATTACAGCCACCTACGCTACAGGTAACAGAATAGGTAGTATTAGTTACAGGAGCAACTTGTATGCTGTTTCCACTCTGGTTGTTAGACCATACAGGTACGATAGGGCAACCAGTTGCAGTTAAAGTAGCTGTATCTCCAGTACATAGAGGTGTTTTATTGGAACTAATAGTAAAACCAGCAAGCGTATTGTTGATAGTTAATATGGTGGCGGAGCTACTATCACTTGTACAGCCACTTTGAATACAAACGGCTTTGTATGAAGTTGTTACAGTCGGTGAAACAGTTATAATTGCACCACTAAGTCCGCCAGTCCAAGCATAAGTGCCTCCTACACAGCCAGATGCCACTATGGATACATTTTGACCTGAACAGACAGTTTGGCTTGTAGTGGTGATAAAAGGGGGATTAATACGTTGAAGTACAGTGATCACTAATCCGCTACTACTATCGCTTACACAACTACTATTTAAACTACAAACTACTTTGTATGTTTTTGTTGTTGAAGGACTTACTGTTATACTTGCACCTGTGTACCCATCCGTCCACTTATATGTTCCTGAAGAACAACCAGATGCCGAAAGTGTTGTGCTAGAACGAGGGCAAATGCTAGTAGCTGAAGTGATAATTGTCGGGGATACTGGTTTGGGGATTACGGTAACTGTCGCAGTTAAACTACTGTCGCCGTAGCAAGTGCCTGATTTACAGATAACTTTATAATTAGTATTCGTAGTGGGGGCAACCGTTATGGTCGCACCAATTAGTCCAATAGACCAAATGTAACTTCCACTTGTGCAACCAGAAGCTGTAAGAGTGGCACTAGCCCCCGAACAGATAGTCGAATTAGAGATACTGATGGTAGGTTTGTTTGGCTTTGGATTGACAGTGACTATTACTGCGAGACTACTATCACTAGCACAGCCGTTCTGGATACAAACGGTTTTGTATGATTTAGTTACAGAAGGTGAAACACTTACAGTATTACCTGTAAGTCCACCTGTCCACGCATAAGTTCCTCCTGTACAGCCAGACGCAGTCAATGACAAGCTAAGTCCTCCACAAATGGTTGAGTTGGGCGTTGTGATACTAGGAGCAACGGGCTTGGATACTATCGTAACAACAAAGGCATTACTACTATCACCTGTACAAGGTGTTGCAAAACAAGCAACTCTATAAGATTTGGTAGCTGTTGGACTAACAACTATACTCGAACCAGTTTGCCCATCACTCCAAACATAGTTATTATTAGCACATCCTGTTGCTGCTAAAGTCATGCTGTTTGCATAACATAAATTACCACTTTGATTCGTAATACTTGGAATCGTTGTTATCAGAGCGTTGATGGTCAATGTTAGGGTATTTACACTAATAAGCTGATTTTGCCCGTCATTAAAAATAGCCCTGATTTTATAATTTCCTCCCAAAGTGGCTTGTGGAATACTACAAACAATACTCGTATTTGTTCCTGTGCCAATTTGCGTGGGATTATTAAAACTACCAGTAACATCTGACAGTTGAATAATTATAGGAGTCGCATTGGTTGGGCTGATGTTATTGGTAATAACAGTCGCTGTGATATTTTTGCCTGCACAGGCTATGGGATTAGATAAACTCGTTAACGCAATTAACCCACCTGTCTCCACATTAGGACATGATTGTTCTGCTAAATATAAAGCTTTGACCTGATTTGCATTCAAAACGTTATTGTATATTTTAATATCATCAATTTGGCCATTAAAGAAGTCTGTATTTGTTATATCAGGTAGAGCTCCAATAGTTGCTCGATAAATTGGAGCATTAGGGTCGTTTAAATTTTCATATAACGAGATTCCAGAATTGGGGTAAAAACCTGAAGTCCATAGTCGTCCATCGTAATAAAGTTCTAGCCCTTTAATAGTTCTAACAACGGTTAACTGATGCCATTGATTCGCTTCCGCAATTGATAAGCCAATTCCTGCACTCCAACTAGTATAATAGCTAGACCCATCCTGTGTGAGTGCTGATGTCATGTTCCAGCTAGGAGCTACGGTGAGTTGTAAGTTCTGTAAATTGCCAACACCTAATACAGTTCCTAAATTAGATCCTGATGTTGGGATATTGCATTTAACCCAAAGAGAATAACTATAGCTTGGGTTTTTAAATTCTTCAGCATTTGTTAATTGAATAAAACTGTTCGTCCCATTAAAGTTATAAGCACTATTAGGATTCCCAAATCTATCGCTTGTTAGTGTTGCACCGCTAACAATCCCATGATGTGTTCCTTTACTGTCCTGTGCATTGCCATTGAAAGGAAAACAAGCAATGAGTTCAAGTGGTTTTTCAACAGAAATCATTGCGTTTCCAGTTACAGGTCCAAGTCCACAAGCATTACTCAACGAACTTATAGTATAAGTATTCAGTCCAACGGCATTAGGAGGGGTAACTGGTATGGAGACAGTACTTGTTGAGGTGGTGACATCCGTTGTTGTACCCGAAAGCCTGTAAGTCCATGGAGGAGTTCCTGCTAAGGCTAAGGTTAAATTAGTACTTTCGCCAAGTAAAATACTTTTTGTACCAGACAGCGTTCCGCTGGCGGGAGCAGAGGTACAGTTGGTTATTTTGATGATGAAATCAATTTCTGATTGAGTGCAACCATCTGACATTGACACTTTCATCTGATAAAGCTGTCCTGCAACAGCCCCAACAGGAGACCACGAAATTAAGCCTGTAGGACTAACAGATGCACTATTGCCTCCAACAGTGGGGACATAATTACCATCTCGAATAGCATTGATAGAGTAATTTATAGCAGTACCATCTGGATCAGAAGCTAAAAGTTGGTATTGATTTAAAACACCTGCCTTCATTTCAATAACAGTCGGTGAGGTACAAGATGGAGAACCTTGATTGTTGTTGCTTAAACAAACATTATTTGATACCGTATAGTATCCATCTGGTGCATTTTGCAGTGTCGAAATACGACAACAATCGTTAAAATAGGCGACAAATGGTCCATCGGTGGTATATGTATGCGTTAGATGGAGTTCATACACTCGGTAGCTATTGGCTACATATTGAATTTCTGTTCCTAAGACCCCAGCTTCCCAATTACCATCGCCATAGTTGAAATTGATAGATTCGGATGCATCATGTCTCCAAGCGGTTGTAATGGTAAAATTGACGGTTCTTGTACCAGGGACACGTGTCCACGTAATTTGTCCGTATCTAAAATGGGAAGCTTCGGCTGAGGATGGATTTAGAAAAAAAGCAAGAATCGTTACTAGAATAAGTAGAAATTTTTTCATGAAGGTTATTGAAAGTGTTGTAAGCTAAGTATAAGTAAAGGTATCAATAGTTATGCAATAAGGCTTTAGTCACAAAGTACGTGCCAAACGGGTAATTTAGAATATCGTAAATTACTATAAAGGTTAAATACTGATGTTAAGTTATGAAATTTGAGTATTGAAATTTTTCTCATATCCAATACTCAAATTATCAGTTCTAATTTATCACCATTCCATCCGAGGCAAAGGACTCACATTTTGCGGACAGAAAATCCCTGCTTCTGCTTTAAAATGACCAGCCATGGCAATCATTCCTGCATTATCGGTACAATATTGAAAGGCAGGAATATACACGTTCCAGCCCAATTCCATACCCAATTCTTGCAAGGTTGCACGAAGTCCAGAGTTTGCCGAAACACCTCCTGCAATAGCAATTTCCTTGATATTTGTTTCTTTAGACGCTCTTTTTAGTTTCTGTAATAAAATCTTAATAAGCGTATGCTGCATCGAAGCACAAATGTCGGCTAGATTCTCTTCTACGAAATTTGGATTTTTTTGCGTTTCCTTCTGTAAAAAATACATGAAAGAAGTCTTTATTCCTGAAAATGAATAATTCAGCCCTTCCATTTCTACCATTGGAAAAGGAAAGCGTAAAGGATTCCCTTCTTTGGCATATTTGTCAATTAACGGGCCACCAGGGTAGGGTAAGTTTAATAATTTTGCTGTTTTGTCAAATGCCTCCCCTACGGCATCGTCGTGGGTTTCACCGATAACTTTCATTTCCAAAGGTGATTTCACTAATACAATTTGCGTATGTCCACCGCTGACAGTTAGGCATAAAAAGGGGAAATTCGGTGTTGGTTCATCAATAAAATGAGCCAACACATGGGCTTGCATGTGGTTTACATCAATCAAGGGGATGTTCAAACCCATAGCTAATGCCTTGGCAAAAGATGCTCCTACTAATAAAGAGCCTAAAAGCCCTGGACCACGAGTAAAAGCTATGGCATTTAGGTCGTTTTTGGTTATCTTCGCTTTCTCTAAGGCTTCCGCTACAACGGGTACAATATGTTGTTGATGAGCTCTACTGGCAAGTTCTGGTACTACTCCTCCCCATTTGGTATGAATAGCCTGACTTGCTACAATGTTGGAACAGATTTTGCCGTTAATAATTACAGCAGCAGAGCTGTCGTCGCAAGATGATTCTATGGCTAATATGGTCATTGTTCTCTTTTGTGTCTTGTCCTAATTTAGATAGGATGATAATTTAATCATGCAATTTACTGATACTAAAGCGAAAATCGAAAAACAAGGCGAATGTTCATAAAAGTTTCCAAATTTCTTACTAAATCCGTACTCTATACCATCGTAGGGGTGCTGTTATTGGTAGTGATGCTGGTAGCTGGTCTTCGGAGTTCTTTTGTTCAAACTCGTTTAGCTCAACATTACGCTCCTATTATTTCTAAGGCATTAGGCTATCCAATCGAAATTGATAAAGTAACCATTCGCTTCTTTGATGAAGCTCGCCTCGAAGGGGTTCGTGTAAAGGACTATCAAGGCATTCAGATGATTGATATTGAAAAACTAGATGTCGATTTTCAGTTGACAAGCCTTTTGCAAGATAGCCTTCAAACACAATTAGATTATGTCCGTTTGTATCGTCCCACTGTAAAAATGGTGATGGATAAAAATGGCGATATGAACCTCGATGAGTTTATCCGTCGTATCAATAAACTTACCGCTTCTCCAACACCCAATCCGAATAGTAAACCAACGCCTTTTATTATTAAAAAGGCAGATATTGTCAATGGTGTTTTTAGCATGGATGACCAAGCCGAAAAACCCATGCACGATAAGCGTTCGTTCGACCATTATCACTTTACCTTTCACGAATTAAATGCTCATTTAGAGGATTTTAAACTCATTCGAGATTCGGTATCCTTAAAGGCAAATCTAAGTGCCTTTGACCGTTCTTCAAATACTCGAATTAAAAAACTCAAGACAACCTTCTTGATTTGCGACCGTCAAATGCGTTTTGATGACTTAGTTTTGAAATTGAACAATACCGTTATTCGGAATCAAATTACGATGTCGTATCGCAGTCAGAAGGATTTTAAGGATTGGAACGAACTGGTATTTATGCACGCTGATTTTGATTCGTCGGTCGTATATGCCAATGACCTCGGACGCTTCGTGAATGATATGTACGATTTCAAAGATGTGTACTATCTGAACGGTAATTTTGAAGGAACAGTCCATAAATTCGCACTCAAGAAATTTGACCTTTACTTTGGTAAAAATTCAAAACTTCATGGCGATTTTGCCTTCAAGGGATTACCCAATATCGACAAAGCTCAAATGGATTTACGAATGCGTAAATCTCATGTTCGTGTGAATGATTTAATTCCTTACATCGGTCAAGCAACGGTTAAAAGCATCGAAAAATTTGGTCATATCAATTTTGATGGCACTTTTAATGGAACAACGTCTAAATTTAAGACAGCTGGATTATTAGAATCGGATTTAGGAAAGTCGGATGTGGATGTTTCAATGACCTTACACGATAATTCTGCGTTGTCGAGTTATAAAGGTCAGGTAAAACTAGATCGATTTAAACTCGGTCAACTTCTTTCGGATGCAAGCGATATAGGTGATTTGACCCTTTCGGGAAAAATTGAAGGAAAAGGTTTTTCTATGAAAGCGGCTTCTTTGAATTTTGATGGAATGGTAAAACAAGTTAGTTTTAATCGTTATACCTACCGAAATATAGGAGTGAATGGTACTTTGAAAAATGAGTTTTTCTCTGGGCGTGTGGCAATGGCTGATACCAACCTCCGATTTAATTTATATGGAGATATTGATTTTAGAGCAGGAAAACAGCACATTAATCTTATTGGAAAACTGAACAAGGCTAATCTGAAACCGCTGAATTTCACCGCAGATGATTGGCGGATAAAGACCGATTTAATGGACGTTTCTTTCAACGGATTAAAGGTGGACGATTTTATTGGAAGAACTAATTTTACCAATACGACTGTTGGCTTGGGCAAAAAAGAACTCTTTATTGAAAACCTTCAAGTTGAATCGTCAGAACTAACATCGTCTCGCCATTTATCGCTTCTGTCAGATTTCGTTAACATGGACTTTAAAGGCAATTTCTTGCCATCCAAAGCAGTCGATGATTTAAGTACGTTGGTAAAGGAATATAAGATTTATTTCACAGGAGATGAGCATTCGAGAGAGATTTACTATGCTCAAAAGAAAAATAAACAACCTGATAATTACAAAATTGACTATCGTTTTGTCCTTAAAAATAGTTATCCCATTTTAGCCTTACTTTATCCAGAAGGTCATATTTCTCGAAATACCTTGGTCGAAGGTTCTTTTGGCATGGGCAATACTTCTGTATTCAACCTTTCTAGTAGTATAGATACGCTCGTTTTTGGCTCAAATTATACATTTTACAAAACAGATTTAGATCTGAACAGTTCTAAGTTTTTCAATACGCCAGAGGTATTGGCAGGGCTTATTGTGAACTCTGCACGTCAGAAAATATCCATTCTTGCTCCAACCGAAAAGCTAGAGGTAGAAGCCTCTTGGTACAAAGACCGTATTCTTTTTACCAGTAATTTGAATCAAACAGGAGAAACCAATCGTGCCAATTTAAATGGAGACTTACGATTTATCGAAGATGGAATTGAGTTGCAATTTATCCGCTCAAAATTCAAATTATTAGAGCAAGATTGGGTCATAAATCCAGAAAATACCCTGACAGTCATTGGAAACAAGTTAACAGCGAAGTCGCTTGTTTTATCCAATACAGACCAGTTAATTGCATTGGACGGAACCGTATCTGGTGACTCTACCGAAAGCCTGACCTTTACTTCTAGAAATTTTAAATTGGAAACGCTGACACCCATTTTAGGTTTAGATTTAAAAGGAACGGTGAATGGAGAAATTACGTTGAAGGATGTCTATCATAATATCAATGCCAATAGTAATTTGGGAGTGACCAATTTGATGTACGAAGGCTTATTGATTGGCGATTTGGCAGGGGAGGGGCGTTTTGACCAAGAGCGTCAACTCGTGGATATTGATTATTACATTGAACGACTAGGAACAAAGGTCTTGACGCTGAGAGGTATCTATAATCCTAAAATTAAAGACAATGCTCTTGATGTTTTAGCGAGTTTAAACCAAACCAATCTGCAAATATTAGAGCCTTTTACGAAGGGGATTTTCTCGAAATTTAGAGGAACAGCCAGTGGTGAATTAGCACTTTCTGGGACACTTCGCCATCCCATTTTAGAGGGGGTAGTCAACGTGAAAAAAGGTTCTTTATTCTTTGATTATTTAAATACGACGCTCAATTTTGAAGATAAAATCTATTTTGAGCCTGACGAAATCAGGGTTAAAAAACTCCCATTGGTGGACGATGAAGGGAATAAGGCATTTTTAAACGGTGGGGTTTATTATGATGGTGGGAATACCGTTACCTTTTCACTCAATGCCGAAATGAATCGTTTTAAAATCTTGGATACCAAACGGCAAGACAATGATTTGTATTACGGAAAAGGGTATGCTACGGGTAAACTTGCCATATCAGGGACACCCGAAGATTTAAAAATTGCAGCAGATTTAAAAACGGAACGTGGCACAGCGTTATTCATTCCTTTAGATCATGCCCAAGAAGCGGGAAGTCAAGATGAAATTGAATTTCTGGTAGTTAGTTCGCCAGCAGATAGCCTAAAAACCAAGAAGGAATCCGCAGTAAGTGATAGCCGAATTCGGATGGATTTTAACCTTGAACTTACGCCAGAAGCAAGTGGTGAAGTACAGTTTGATAAACAGACGGGAGACATCATGCGTGCGAATGGTTCTGGAAAAATCAATATGAAAATTGA
>JARXAV010000254.1 GCA_029865665.1 Flectobacillus sp.
AGTCGAATCAGACAAAATTGACAAACGAGGCGTTCTAAAGCACTCATTTACGAACGGAAGTGTATTGCTAATTCTTGGAAGTTTGGTTATTGGATACTTAGCAAACGCCAAACAAGCAGAGGGAATTAAGCCATTTACAAATGATCTTTTTAAGGGTTTTCTTGCCATCTTCCTCTTAGACATGGGTATTACCAGTGGCAAAAAGTTAAAAGCTTTTTTTTCGTTCGGGATGTTCCCAACTATTTTTGCATCGTTAATTCCCTTAATCAATGGCTCTGTAATTGCTCTATTAAGTTCTTTTGTTACGGACGATGTAGCAAACCGATTTATCTTTGCCATTTTAGCTGCTAGTGCCTCTTACATTGCAGTACCTGCTGCCATGAAAATATCAGTCCCCAAAGCGAACCCCGGGCTTTTTTTACCAATGGCACTGGCAGTTACGTTCCCTGTTAATATTACAATTGGAATGCCTATTTATTTTCTAATTGTACAGAGTACTTAATTCTGAGGTCGTTTAATCTGGGTATTTTTAATACTCTTCATACCAGCTAAATTTATGCTGGATGATGTTATCTTTTTCTTTATTTAAGTATTCTAAAAATGAAATGGATACAGGGGAATGATTTTTTTCTTTTAGCCAAATCAAACTCCACGTTGTGGTAATGGGTAGCCCTTCAATTGGAATTATCTGTAATTCATTATTATGCAGTTCGTTTTTAATTCCTATTAGTGGCATAATCGAATAACCTAAGCCAGCTAACAAGGCTTGTTTAATAGCTTCATTAGAGGTTAACTCAATTTTTTTAAGGACGGAAATATTATTCTGTTCAATAAATTTTTCCATTGTCTGTCTCGTTCCTGATCCTTTTTCTCGAAAGATTAGAGGTAGTTCATTGAACGTTTCATTGGTAATATTCACTTGGTTAAACGTTTCATTGGTGTCTCCTACAAGGTATAGTTTATTTTGTAGGAGATCTAGTTTTTCTATATTCAGTTTTGTGGGCAAAATCGACACAAGGGCAAAGTCAACTTCATTATTTTCTAAACTCTCAATCACCTTCTGCTTATTCGTAACATCCATAAGTAACTCTACTCCACTATGTTGTTTGATGAAGTCCGATAGAAAATAGGGCATTACATATTTGCCAGTCGAAACCACTGAAATCTTTAATCTACCTGTCAACTTTCCTTTATAAGCCAATGTTTTATAGTTAATGGCATACACCTGATTAATGATATTTTCGGCAACCTCTGCGATCTCTCTCCCAAAATCCGTAATGAATAATTTTCTTCCTATTACTTCGGTTAAGGGTATATCAAATTGATCTTGAAAATTTTTGAGTTGAATTGAAACAGCAGGTTGGGTCAAGTGTAATTCTTCTGAAGCTTTTGTTACACTTTGTGTTTTAACCACTTTTAAAAAAATCTGAAGTTGATTTAAGGTATAATTCATATACTATCGTTTATGCTTTTTGCTATAAAGATAAATGAATAAGTAACATAGATACCATTTTTAGGAGAATGTGGCTCGTTTAAAAGTAGTTTTGCTCAAAATGACCATCGAAAATTTAAGGTATTCAGTTTGGGATAATGATATAATGTATGTGAAATAAAAAAATAGACTTTCTATCCTAGAAAATCCAGTGAATAAGATTTCCCGTTAGAAGTAAATAATTCTAAATTAGACTATTTAGCGTGCATTTTTTCTCAAAAAAGAGTAAAAAATACTATTCAAAAGGTAAGGAGTATTATATGCTTCATAGTCTTGCTATCTACCTTTGTTGTAAGAAAATGACAACAAATCATGGAAAATCAAGAACAACTTCATCAAACGACACTTGCTCCTAGCAAAACGTTCGCCATACTACAAGGAAAATGTCCGCAGTGCCGAAAAGGAAATATGTTTAAGTACGGTCATCTACGAGTGGATAAATTCGACGAAATGCACAGTCATTGCCCACACTGTAATTTACGCTTTGAAGTAGAGCCTGGCTTTTGGTATGGTGCTATGTTTATGAGCTATGGCTTTACAATTTTACTCCTAATTATCTCAGGTTTTGGCATTTATTTCTTCTTCGGAGATCCTTCTGCAATGGGCTATGTTGTTCCTATTACTGTGATTTCACTGCTTGCCATTCCGTTTAATTTTAGATTCTCTCGTGCTACTTTTTTACATTGGTTTGGTTTTATTCCATACAAAGAGGAATTATATAACCATCATTAAAAGGTTGCAGGTAAAACAACCGTACTGATTTAACTAAAAATTGATAGTGAATGCATGATGTAGCCCTCAACATAGTTAGAAGAACCAATTGGGGAATCAATGATTACACAGTTCAAACGAATTGAGGGAAAGACGAATACAAACCTCAATGGCAATAGAATCACAAAGCCAACAAAAAGTGAAGAGTCCGTCAAAATGGGCATTTTGACGGACTCTTAAAATTCATTCAATAGACAATTCGGGCGGGTCAGGGTTATTTGAGTATTGTCTTTAAGAATAGTTGTCGCAGGTAGGACGTTGTACTGTACGATTTCGGCTTAAAGGTAAATATTTGTTGCTTAGGACTCACAAGCATTTCTAATTCATTCAAGAAAATGGTTGGCGTTTGAGCTTGCCAATTTTTAAACGTTTCGTGAACACTTTTGTGAACGGGTAAATACTCCATAAATCGGCTTAAATTAAAGCTACTGTCGGCAATACCTGCTCCTGCACGTTGTCCGTCCAGTGCATTAATTTCTTGTTCGATATGATTTGGAACAGGAACCATTAAGATAGGTTTACCGAGATACATAGCTTCACAAACCGACTCAAAACCAGCCGTACAAACAAGCCCTGCACAGTCTTGCATCATGGCTAAGAATTTTTCAGCATTTACCTGATGAAAGGTTAAATTCTCTCTAAAGTGCCACTCGTCAGAAAACTCTTGATTGTTCCAGAAACAGTGAATCTCCACATCACGATGATTGGCGTGCCAATTGATGATGTCTTCGCTTAATTTATGGTGTGTTATATAAGCCAGTAAAAAAGGTTTACGCTGAGGCGTTAAGGATTTTACCTCATCACGTAATAAAGGCGGTGTAACAACGATATTAGCACTGGTATCATCGTCCATCTGAACAAAAGACAAGGCCATTTTCTTGGTACTACCCAATGCCGTGATACGAGTGTTGAGATTCAATAGCCAACGGTCAAACATTTTGTTGTCTATTGAAACAAAGTTTTTATGGAGTAATAAATATTGATGAGCAATACAGACACATGGAATACCTGGCTGATATAATTGACAGTATAACCCACAGAGCATTTCATAGAAATTGATAATCACATCGGGCTGAGTTTCCTCTACTTTGTCTGCCAATTGCTTAATACTGTCCATGTATTTAGGCAAACGAAGGGCATGAGTTTTAACGGTATCCCACATTCGAAGAGCCTTTCCATTACCGTACACCAAAGACGGACTCGAAAACGTATGAATAGGAGCAGCTACTTTTTCTTGAAAAAAACTAGGTAGGTTACGGTCATCCCCTTTACCCACCATCACAGCCACCACTTCATGACCAGCGGATTTCAGCAATTCATACAAAGAAATAGCTTGAGTGAGGTGTCCTCTACCTTCGCCTTGAACAACAAATAGGTATTTAGCCATGTGTTTGTGAGGTTATTTTTTCCCAAAAAAATAGGATTCACTGTAATACTCTTCTTCATCGGTTGCCTCATCGTCGAGTAACATCATTTCGGCATCTACGCAATGAATCAAAGACCATTCCCCTTTGAAATCTTCTACTAAAGCCGTCAGAGACTCCACCCAATCGCCAGAATTCATGTAGGTAATCTCGCCTAATTGCTTAATTTCTGCTTTATGAATGTGTCCACAAATAATGCCTTGACATTGATTTGCCTTCGCCAGTTCAGCCAATTTGACTTCAAAATCAGAAATTCCATTTACCGCCTTTTTCACCTGTTGCTTGATAGCCTGCGAAAACGAGTAGTAAGGAAGTCCTCTTTTGGCTCTGTAATAATTATAAATTTTGTTTAGAGACAACAAGAAGGTATAACCAATATCGCCTAAATGAGCCAACCATTTCATTTTAGAAGTAACCGAATCGAAGATGTCGCCATGCGTAATAAAATAGCGTTTTTCATAAGATTCGTAGATAAAATCCCTACGGATAGAGAAATACTTACCCAAGAAAAAAGGGATTACTTGTTCAAGAAAATCATCGTGATTTCCTCTTAAATACACCACTTTTGTTCCGTGTTCTTCGATCATTTTGAGAACTACTCTAAAGAAAGCCGTGTGTTTTCGTTTCCAAGAACCGCTTTTCTTTAGTTGCCAGCCATCAATGATATCCCCATTAAGAATTAAGGTTTCACAAGAGGTAGATTTCAAAAAAGAAACGACCTCTTTTGCCTTAGACCCCTCTGAGCCTAAATGAACGTCTGAAATAACGATTGTGCGATATTGTTTGGGCATTTTCATAATAGGTCAAAAATCCTCTTTTAGTTTAACTCTATGATTTCCTAAGTGTTATCTTTATGTTAAGAAGCTTTTTATCTTCCATTTTCAGGGTTAATCACGGTAAATACCTACAAAAAAAGCATGAGCCAATGGCTCATGCTCAGGTCTTTATAAAGGTAAGATTTGAATACTTATATCAATATTACGCTTTCCTTCTTCATTTTTTATTATTAACAAAGGATAGGCTACACTAAAAATTTCACTAGTAAGACGTTACTCGTTGAATCCTTGATTCATTACTGAGGAATATTGGAAAACAAATAGCCAACTCCTTTGATGGTACGGATATAATCTTCGCCAATTTTTTCTCTAATTTTACGAATATGTACATCCACGGTTCTTTCAGTAACATGAATTCCTCTTCCCCAAACATTCGATAAGATTTCATCTCTTGAATATACCTTATTGGGATTACTCACGAAGAACATCAACAAATCGAATTCTTTTTTAGGCAAAACCCACGTATCTGTTTTTACAGTAATGGAATAGTTCTGCTTATTGATGGTCAAGTCTTCGATAACGATTTTATCAATACTTGCGGCATCGCTTAATTCACGCTTCAAGATGGCTTTTATACGGCTCATCAAAGCACGAGGTTTTACGGGTTTAATAATGTAATCGTCTGCACCAATATCAAAAGCTGCCACTTCCGAATATTCCTCTGCACGGGCTGTTAAAAAGAGCAAATATGTTTTACTTAGGGCGGAATGTTGTTTGATAATACGTCCAGCTTCGATACCGTCCATTATTGGCATCATAATATCCATGACGATTAAGTCTGGGATAAAATCTTTAGCAACCTCCACGCCAATTAACCCGTTTGCGGCAGTTCTTACTTGATATCCTTCTGCTACTAAATTATACTCTAATAATTCAAGAATATCAGGGTCGTCATCGACTAATAATATTTTTAAGGAAACATCTATCATATCCTAAAATTGAGGTAGTTCTGTATCAAAATTTGACAATGCAAACTTATCATGTAGAAATTAACTCTGAGTTATGGATAGATTAGCGGTATGTTATCTTTTGACTACCACAATCTTTTCGCTGTTGAAAAAACGTTTCGATGATTGACAATACCCCAATACCTAACAATACCGCCATGAGTACAAGTGGTATAATGTATTCTGCTATCATGCGAAGAAAATTAAGAAACAAACATGGATGTCATAAACCAAGTGAACGTTTCTTGAAATTTGCCTAAATAAGTGCTTACTTTTTTCATGGTTCTATATTAAAAAATGAATAAACAAACTTAGCATTTATCTATGACCTACAGTTTACCTCAATGTTATGTATTTTTTAAAAAAACATAACACAAATAACTGATAAACAATAATTTAACAAAATAGTACGTTATTCACCCTATTTCAGTGACGGAAAGGAGTTAAAGTGTTCAGGCTAGTTTTCCTATTACTATAACAATCGTCTTATTTGCATGCCTCCATTTTAAAAAGAAAAGCCAAGGCGATACACCTTGGCTTTTACTGGTTTACACCAATATGAAAATCCAGTCGGATTTCCCCTTACATTGCTGTAAGGGAGTATCCTTCCCAGAAATTATTTAATCAATTATGATTGCACTCAGTTGTAAAACACAATTTAAAACTCATGCTATTTGAACTTAAAAGTAAGGGTAAGATAGCTTGGCTATCTGGCTTAGAGTCCCGCCACTGCTCATTTAATTGAGCTTGCTTAACCCTTACTTAACTCTTATAGGCCTAACCCATTGATGCTGTTGCTTATCGTACACCAAAGTGCTGTCTGGCCATTCTATGTAGTGTTTCATGGAAAGGTATTTATCCAAGTTTCCATCTTTGATTAATTCTCTGAATAAAAAAGCCCCACGCTCTTGTACCTCTTCTTCTTTCAAATGGGGTGTATTCACAATTTCTTCAAACTCTTGAGGCATCAACGAAGCGGCATCATTTTGGTCGTCAATTGCTGCTTTGAATTTAAAACGCCCTAACACACCTCGTTTGAATACTTGACCACTCGCCACAGGACGAACCAAGAAAAAGTAATTCCAGCCGTCTTTGGCTTCGTAATAATTTTGGAAAGCAAAAGCAGGTAATGCTTTTGTATAAAATTTACGGTATTGAGGTTGAAACTTGGTCTCCTGCGTAGCATACGTAGCAGGTACGTAGATATAGGTAATAATGTTGGTCAGCAAGGTATCTCGTTGAGACGCTGAAAGGTAATCTTCAATTTTGGTTTTATCGCCTCCACACGAAGACAATAACACAACAAGGATAGAAAGGGAAATGACTAACTGTTTCATATTGGTTATTGAATGATAATCGTTACTAAACTTACTTGTTAGAAAATCAAACGGGAATGAACAAGATATTCATTCCCGTTTAAAGGCTTTACTCAAAATTATTTGATATAAACAACTGATTGAGGAGAGAATTCTGCCCAAGTAGCTGTCCAGTCTGTAGTAGCATCAAATGCACCTACGTACGCAGTTTTTGTGAACCAAGCTGGTAACGTAGCTGGTAACGTAGCACCTAATAAATCGGTAGCGGTTGCTGGTAAAGTGAATTTAGGACGACCTGTTGTCCAAAGAGTTGCATCTAAACCTGTTGTAGCAGATTTAACAAGTACTTTATTTCCTGTTAAGCCAGCGAACCATTCAGAAGGTTTTTTAGTACCAATTAAGATAGCAGTCAAAGCAGCATTCTGCTCGTTATCTGAAACTGGAACACCTTTTGGATTGAATGAAACAGTACCGCCAGTACCCCAGTTGTTAGTACCCCATGAAGGAACACCTGCCAATACGATATTCTGTAAATCAATGTCTCCGTTTGCAGCGTTTGTAGCAGCACCAGCCAATTGGTTATCAACATAAACACCGTTTGGATAACCAGTAATCACGGTATTATAAATTTTCAATTTCGTATTACGACGTAATTGAGCTCCATTTTGGAAACTAGCACTGATAGAAGTTGCAGCCTCACCTTTAGCACCGATAATTGACATGTTAGCAAAAATTGCTGACGTGAATGGAGTCAATGAAGATCCTTTAGTGTCGTTATCAGATTCAAAACCATTTGATCCAGAAATATCTGCTTGAGAAGCACCACGGATACCAATACCAAACTGAACATAACCTGAATAACCGTTATCTGTATCGAAATCATCATCTAATCCTTTGTAAGCAATTAAGTGTTTTGCATTTACAGAACCACCAAACCATTCGAATGAATCATCTAAACCAAAAGAAGCTTGTACATAATCAATTGTTGTTCCAGAACCTACAGAACCCATTGTTAATGAGTTAATTTCTTGGTTAGGGTTAACAGGAATACCAGCAAATTCGATACGAACATATTTTAATGTACCTGAGTTATCTGCTGCATCAGAACCACCGTGGAATGCACCATAACCACCTTCTAATTCACGGCTTGCTTGTACGTCTGGTAAGTTACTTACACCTTTACCACAAAGTACAACACCACCCCAGTCTCCAGCTTCACGCTCACCTACTGCACGTTCAGATGTAAATACAATTGGGCTAGTCGCTGTACCTTCTGCGATTAATTTAGATCCTCTCTGAACAACCAATGTACCTTTTGAAGCACGCTCACCGATAACAGTTGTACCTGCTTCGATTGTTAATGTTGCAGTTTTAGTAACTGTTCCAAAAACAGATTCGTTTCCAACACGTACAAAACCTTTAAGACGGTAAATTTTGTCTTTAGTCCATTTTGTATCTACCTCAATGTTTCCAGTTACATCAACAATTGTTTTAGCAGCTACAGCAGTTACAGTAACAGTACTTGTTGTTAATGTCGAAACTTGGTTAGAATTATCTGTTACTTGGAAAGTAAAGTTAACTAGAGTTCCAGCCGTTAAGTTCTCAATTACATAGTCTTTAGAGTATTCTAAAGATGTTTGACCTGTACCAGTGATGTTATCAAAAGCAACACCATTTTTTAATACAACAACAGACTTAATTCCACCTGGAGCACTGATTGTCGCAGTTAACTTAACTGTTGCACCTGCCAAACCTGACAATGTAGAACCTGTTGTAACAGTAGGAACTGGAGTTACAACATCATCCTTCTTACACGATTGAAATACGGTTACCATTGATAATAGTAACACAAACATTTTTACAATTTTCATGTCGTAATTTTGATTGATTTTTGATTGATTTATTATAATAAAAGAATATTTTGAAAACTATTTTTGACCAAGTGTATAAACAAGACCTAATGAATACACACTTCCTGGCGTAAATGACTGAATAGTTTGGTCTCCAAACGATGCAGATGATTCTTGGATAATTCTGTTCTTCTGATTTAGAATATCTGTGATACCACCTTTTACAATAAGGTTTTTACGCAACTCATGAGAGAATGTTAAGTCAAGCACATTACGTGGCATTTCGTACCAATCTGGATAACCCGCAGCAAAGGTGTTTCCTACTGCATAAATACGTTTTCCGATTACGTTATACAATAATGAGATTTGTGTGTTTTTCTTTGTATCGTTATAGTTGATACCTGTGTTGATAATATAAGGAGATTGACCTTGTAAAGGACGATTATCAGACTGATCTGCCCCTACAGTACCTAAACTTACACGGCTATAGATAAATGCACCATTGAATACTAAGTTAATTTTATTTAAAATAGCAGATGATGTTACTTTATCTAACGATTTTTTTAGTTCAATTTCGATACCTGTACTGTACGCACTCGCTGCATTACTGAATGAGATATTGTTGTTGTTACCACCAGCAAATACTACCTCAATTGGATTAGTGAACTTCTTGTAGAATAAAGCGAAAGAAACTACTTCTGAAGGAGTTGGATATAATTCATAACGTAAATCGTAGTTATCAATTTCT
>JARXAV010000282.1 GCA_029865665.1 Flectobacillus sp.
GTTTATAACTCATACAGAGGAATTGAGGTTATTTTCCGTGTGAAAAACGGAACAATTAAAAAAGGCGATAAAGTAAAATTCGTTGCCACGGGAAAAGAATATTTTGCCGACGAAATTGGTACACTTCGCTTGGAACAAGAACCTCAGAAATCTATTTCGGCAGGTGATGTAGGGTATCTAATCTCGGGTATTAAAGAAGCAAAAGAGGTTAAAGTAGGTGATACGATTACCCACAAAGACCGCCCTTGTAAAGATATTATTCATGGCTTTGAAGAAGTAAAACCAATGGTATTTGCAGGGATTTATCCTGTGGAAACAACGGAATTTGAAGACCTTCGTGATGCCATGGAGAAACATCAATTGAACGATCCTTCGCTTGTTTGGGAGCCAGAAACATCTGCCGCTTTGGGCTTTGGTTTCCGTTGTGGTTTCTTGGGAATGTTGCACATGGAAATCGTACAGGAACGTTTGGAACGTGAATTTAACATGACGGTTATCACTACGGTACCATCGGTAAAATTCAAAGTGAATACCACTCGTGACGGTGAAGTATGGGTGTCAGCTCCTTCTGAATTGCCTGATATTAACTTGATTGACTCAATCGAAGAGCCATTTATCAAGGCTCAAATCATTACAAAGTCTGATTATGTTGGAGGTATCATGAAGCTTTGTATGGATAAGCGTGGTATCCTGAAAAATCAAATTTACTTAACTTCTGACCGTGTTGAATTACAGTTTGACATGCCTCTTTCGGAAGTGGTATTTGATTTCTTCGACAAGCTAAAAACGATTTCTCGTGGTTATGCGTCCCTTGATTATGAATATAAAGGATACGAAGAAAGCTACATGGTGAAACTAGACGTGATGTTGAACGGTGAAGCAGTGGATGCTCTTTCGGCTATTGTACACCGTGAAAAAGCATACGAATGGGGTAAGCGTCTGTGTGAAAAATTACGTGAATTATTGCCACGTCAACAATTTGACATTGCTATTCAAGCGGCTATCGGACAAAAAATCATTGCTCGTGAAACAGTAAAAGCTTTACGTAAAGACGTAACCGCAAAATGTTATGGTGGTGACATCTCTCGTAAACGTAAGTTATTGGAGAAACAGAAAAAAGGTAAGAAACGTATGCGTCAGGTCGGAAACGTAGAAATTCCTCAAGAGGCATTTATGGCAGTCTTGAAACTTGACTAACAATAAGAAAATCCAGTTTGAGTAATCAGGCTGGATTTTTGTTTTACCTCCGACAACTTTAATCACATAGGCATGTAGAAAACATAGATTTGTATCTTCTATCGATGGTTGGAAAAATGAAATGTGTCTTACTACTTGAGTACTTGTGCAAAAGTAGTTGATATTCATTCTTGTTGTAAAGGGTTAATGGCTAGTAGATTAAACCCAAAATTTAAAATTTAAAATTTTGCATCACTACTTATACACTCCTCCCCCTGTAACAAACTAGGCTCTCTTCAGCAACTTCATCAAAACAGAACTGCTATTTATTTTTTACTATGAACACGTAATTTCTACAGGAATCCGTATTTTTGTAAAAAGACAACATAATAAATCTAAATCAATATATGTCAGCAAATCACCCTACCAAATTTTTAATGTTTCCGTGGAGTTTTGCCGCTATTACGGTTCTAATCCTCATTTCTGTTTTTGAACCGAAATGGGCATCCGAAAACTGGAACTGGCTTGCGTTAATCCTCATTGTGCCTGCTGCGATTCTTGAAAACTTAAAATCAGGATATTCGTCTATTACCATGATGTATGCCAAAATTTTATACACATGTTTAACCTTCTTTATTGTTGGAGCAGGTTTAGGTATTTGGGTTTATTGCAATAATTATACAGAACACCATATTGCGATTCCAGGCTACAGCTTTGGTTTAGCAGGAATTATCATATTAATTGACTTAGCCAACATTTTCAGTATGCTAAAAGCAGCGAAACGAGAAGGGTTCTTTTTAGGAGACGAATAAAAATTACGCTTATCCAATATAAATACAGTAGAAAAGGAGCATTTCAGAAGATTTGCTCCTTTTTTGTGGGTTCACGGGTTTTAACCCGTGCAGAAAGTATTTTGGGTTCACGGGTTTTAACCCGTTTCGGGAACAATTAAACTTAGAACGGGTTTTTAACCCGTTCACCCAAACCAATTTTTCCATATTTTTTCTTAAATTTAAGACTATAAATTCAGTTCCTACACTTAAAAAATAGCTTTAAGCAAATGAATTCCAACACTGAGTATTGGAGAAATCTGCCTCATTTCCAACATATTGGGGCATCCTTTTTTATTACATTTCGTTTGTACGATTCTTTACCCCATAGTATAATTCAGACTTTACAAAATGAGCGAGAAGAACAATTCCTTCAACTGAAAACACGAAAATTAGCCTACGAAGACGAAGTTGTGGCTATGACTAGCATTAAACGAGAGTACTGGAAGAAAGGTAGATGATGCTTTAGATAAAATTCAAACAGGGCCTCATTATCTGAAAGATGAAAAAATAGCGTCCTTAATAATTAAAAAATTAAGGCAATATGATAATACGTTATACTACTTAGATGCTTATTGCATCATGTCGAATCATATCCATGTATTATTGGATTTTTCGGTACAGCTTCCTGCTAATTTTATGGATTTTAATGAACAGAACTATGTTCAACTCCATCAGGTAATGAAACTTATTAAAGGTGGCACTGCCTATGAAGCGAATAAAATCTTAAACCGAAAAGGGAAATTTTGGGAGGATGAAAGTTTTGATACCTACATAAGAAATGACAAACACAGAACGAACGTGATTCATTATATTTTGAATAATCCTGTAAAAATAGGAATTTGTAAGTTTTGGGAGGAGTACCCGTTTGCATGGGCAAGATGATAGTTAAACGGGGTAAAACTAGGTATAGTGGTATTGAAACGGGTTAAAACCCGTTTACCCGTGAACCCCTTCTACATCCATTCAACCATTCGGGTAACCGTCCATTTAAATTTGAATACTCGAACTAAAAAATCCCTATACATTTACATCAGAATATAACAAACTAAATTCGTTTTAGCGATGAACAATAAACTTTTTAGAATTCCTTCAAAAGCAGTTTTAGGCGGTGTATGTGCTGGTCTAGCTGAATATTTCAATACAGACACAAGTTTAATACGTGTTGCGTTAGTTTTACTAGCGTTATTTTCTCATGGCTTTCTATTCTGGCTCTATGTCATTGCATGGATAGCCCTTCCCGTAAAAAATGTATGGGATACCAACAATAATACATATAGTGAACCAACTTATAACTCCCCCTTTGGTGAAATGAAAAGTGAATCAAACAAAATTAAAGGTGCTGTCCTTATTGGATTAGGCTTATTGTTTTTATTAAATGAATGGCTTCCAAACTTCGACTTTGGTAAATTCTGGCCTTTATTGCTGATTGGAGCAGGCGGCTACATCATTTTTAAAGACAAACTTCGTCAACAATAATCTGTTCTTAACTCAACCTTTCTTTACCATGAATTCTAAAAACGCATTTGCAGGTGGTATCCTGATTTTTATAGGTTTTCTATTCTTAGGAATGGAATTTAACTGGTTTCATGTTGACTGGCACTTTATCAGTCGCTTATGGCCACTTTTGTTAGTGTATTGGGGGGTAAATAAATACTTCGGTAAGTCCAACGAAACAACCTCCATCATCACCATTGTATTACTTTGTTTAGCTCTATCTTTTACCTTTGTTCATAGTTGTAAAAACAAAGTAAATGACAAAATCGAATGGTTTGATAACGACAAAGAAGATGAGGAAGAATCCTTCAATGACATTAAGCCTGAGGATGAGCAAGATAACGATTCGAAACAAGGTTTTAGTTCTCAAAAGTTAGTAGAAAGTATGAATGCTTCTATTAAAAAAGCTACGTTTAATTTTGAAGGAGGAGCTGCCAAATTTGAAATCAACGGAGAAAGTAATGAACTTGTTGAGGCGGATGCAGAGCTTGATTTTGGCAAAATCTCGCTTAAAAAGATTGGTGAAGGCGACAACCCTTCAGTCAACTTTGCCTTAAACGGAAAGAAAAACAGCATCAATTTGGACTCAGACAAAGCCAATAACAAGGTAAGTCTTAAATTGAATCCATCGGTTTTATGGAATATGAATTTTGAGTTCGGAGCAGGAAAGGCAGATTTTGATTTGAGTCCGTACAAAGTTGAAACGCTCAAGCTGACTACAGGTGTAACCGATACTGATGTTAAACTTGGTGATAAAGTGAAAGACATGAAGGTAGAGGTGGAATCTGGCTTGGCTTCTATTGAATTTCAAGTTCCAGAAAAATCTGGCTGTCGTATCAAGATTGACGGTGGTTTAAACAATAAAAACTTCGACGATTTTGTAAAAGTAGGTGACTATTGGGAAACGCCAAACTATGCGAGTTCAAGCAATAAAATCACGATTACCTTTAAAGGTGGTTTGCAAGATTTAACGGTAAAACGTTACTAATAATATAGCCCCACCGTTCGATAGGTTTCTGGAATCTACCGAACGATGGGGCTTTTATCATCAAAAGAAAAAAACGCTAAACCAATTCAAATTGATTATCAGCGTGATACACCTTCTCAAAACGCATCAAAATTCGAGTAAACAATTCCTTTAACGAAATTCCTTGGCTCTGTGCGATAAAAGGCAAAAAGCTATTAGTGTCTAAATTCGGCATGGTATTAATATCCAAAATATAAATGATGCCTTCGTGTACTCGAACATCCGTACGTGACATTCCTCTCAAATTCAAGGCTTTGTGTAAACGTAACACTGTTTGCTGCATTTCCTGAATCAACGACTCTTCCATTAAAGGATTTAACACCTTTTCAGTACGACCATAATTCTGACCAGCAATGTAAATTTCACGATTATCGTCAGGCTTAATTTCCAAGGGTTGTAAACACATATAATCCGACGCATCTTCATTCGGAATCACGCCTACCGTAAATTCTCTTCCCGTAATGTAAGGTTGAATGATTAAATCATCCCGTTCCATTAGCTCCTGATACGGAATGGCATCAGCGTCAAAAACCATCATATTAAGGTGTAAGCTACCAAAACGAGGTTTTACGATATAGCGTTTTGCCCCAAAATTAGCAATTTCACTCAACGGAATAATCGCAGGCGTTGTCGCTCCAATCTGATTACAAAATTCGGGTAAGGTAAATTTATCTTTTGCAATCACTTGAGCTTCATATCTACTTGCTGTATGAGGAATCTGATGAGCATCTAACCATCGAGCAATGTCGTGTTGTCCTGCATCTCCAAAGCCATAACATACATTAAAGACCATATCAAACTGACGAAGGAAATTGGCAAACTCTTCTGAGAATCCCACAAAATGTGTAATGTACGGATAATAATTTTCGGGAGTGGACTCCAAAAAATGGACTACTGTACGGGCAAAAATATTTTCTTTCCAAGGAGTGAAAGTGGAATCAGAATAAAGGTAAATTAACTTCTTTTGTGTCATCGACGTAAACGATTGATAGGGATTTTATTTCGATAAAATTAATTCGCTCAAATCGGATTTAATTAAAAATTAAATTAACTAACTATTATTTAATTATGAGCTAGAAACCAGTTAGTTAACATTTGCATAACAATACAAACTTGCCCCATACAACAGGTCAACATAGCGAGGTATCAGCTAACGTTTCTTGCATCCCTGCGTATTTTTCACTTTCTTTGAGTATGGAAAAAAATACGCATTTAAAGAAGGAATTAAGCCTTACTGATGCCACCATGCTGGTTATTGGTTCGATGATTGGCTCTGGCATTTTTATCGTTTCAGCAGACGTAAGTAGAAATCTTGGGTCGCCTGGGTACTTATTACTAACTTGGATTATTACGGGGGTTGTCACCTTGATTTCAGCTCTAGCTTATGGCGAATTGGCTGGCATGATGCCCAAAGCGGGTGGGCAATACGTCTATCTACGTGAGGCATACAATCCGTTGGTGGGTTTCCTTTTTGGCTGGACGACTTTCCTTGTCATTGAAACGGGAACTATCGCTGCTGTGGCTGTGGCTTTTGCTAAATATACAGGCGTATTATTACCTGACTTTATCGGTACGGAACATCATTTCTTATTTTTCGATACCCAACAACTTTTAGCCGTTGGACTGATTTGCTTACTGACCTTTATTAATATCAGAGGGGTGAAATCAGCAAAATTTGTTCAATTTATTTTTACCAGTACTAAAATCATCGCTCTTTTAGGACTCGCTATCATTGGGATTATTGTAGGTATGGATCCACAAAAAGGCGTTTGGGCAATCAATTCCATCGACTTCTGGAGTCCTGTTTCGATGATTTGGAAAGACGGAAAAATCATTGATTATCAATACCTTTCAGTAGGTGACCTAAAACTATGGTCGATTGTGGGCTTGGCTTTGATTGGGCCTTTGTTTTCTTCTTCGGCTTGGAACAACGTCACTTTTACGGCAGGAGAAATGAAGAATCCGAAAAAGGACATCCCATTGAGCTTGTTTTACGGAACGTTAACCGTAAGTGCTTTATATATTTTAGCCAATATTGCCTATTTGATGTTATTACCTTTGCAAGGACATCCGAATGCTACGGACACGCTTTCGAGAGGAATTATGTTTGCCACCAACGACCGTGTTGCCACGGCAGCAGCAGAAATTATTTTTGGTAAACCTGCGGCAATTATCATGGCAGTATTCATCATGATTTCGACTTTTGGTTGTAATAACGGGATCATTCTTACAGGAGCTAGAGTTTATTACGCCATGGCAAAAGACAAACTATTCTTTACCAAAGCAAGCGAACTTAACGAAAAAGGCGTGCCAAAATTCTCGTTAATTATCCAATGCGTTTGGGCAAGCCTTTTATGTTTATCAGGTACTTATGGCGACCTCCTCGACTATACCGTTTTCTCGATTTTGATATTCTATATTTTAACGATTTTTGCCGTTTTCATTTTACGTAAAAAACAACCCGACACCCCTCGCCCTTACAAAGCCTTCGGTTATCCGTTTGTACCTGCATTATACTTAATTTTTGCCGTTGCACTTTGTATTGATTTATTGATTTACAAACCGATTCCTTCGTGGGCAGGTGTAGGAATCATTTTAATGGGTATTCCAATTTATTACCTTTGGAAAGGCAAAAAACAAGCGTAAACGGGTAGAAATGATGAATTTTGAATGATGGATTTTGGATTAGTACGGTATTGAGTATAGCACTAATGATTACTTTCTATAACGGTTTTATAGCTAGTGAATTAAATCCAACATTTAAAATTCAACATTATTACACAATCAGTTCCACATTCTTTAACAGCAATTACAAATGTCAACAATAAAAGTGGCCTTCATTACAGGAGGAACAAAAGGAATCGGATACGGAATTGCCGAAGTCTTGATTAAAGAAGGTATCCGAGTGGCTTTTACAGGTAGAAGCGAAGAGGCAGTCAAAGAAGCAGAAGCATCCTTAAATAGATTAAACGAAGGTTTCGCACTAGGCTTGGTGTCCGATGTACGTAGTTTAGTTTCGCAAGAAGAAGCCGTTGCTCAAATTCTAACAAAATGGGAACGAATCGACTATGTCATTGCGAATGCTGGCGTAGGACACTTCGCTCCTATTCAAGAACTTAGTGCGGAAGCTTGGCAGGAAACAATCGACGTAAACCTAACGGGTGTATTCAATACGACAAAGGCTACTTTAGCATCTTTACAAGCAAGTAAGGGCTATTTTATTTCTATTTCTAGTTTAGCAGGAACGAATTTTTTCCCTAAAGGTGCGGCTTATAATGCTAGTAAATTTGGTTTAGTTGGTTTCACACAAGCCATCATGATGGATTTACGCAACGAAGGTATTAAGGTGACCACGATTATGCCAGGCTCTGTGGCAACGCACTTCAACGGACATATTCCAAATGAAGCAGACGCTTGGAAAATTCAACCAGAAGACATTGGACAAATGGTTTCTGATTTGATCAAAATGCCTGCGAGAACGCTTCCTAGTAAAATAGAAGTACGTCCAACGTCTCCAAAATAAGTATTTTGGAGTACGACAATTCGTAACGATTACATGGAGTTGCATATAGATTTTATCTCTGTGCAACTCCGTTTTATTCAATAGCTTGCTGGAATGCAACACGTTTTTTATCATGACTAAATTATGTTATTGTGGGTCATCCACAGACTTTCTTGAATGTTGTCAGCCTATTATTCAGGGAACAAAAAAAGCTGAGACTGCCCTATCTCTTATGAAATCGAGGTATGTTGCT
>JARXAV010000306.1 GCA_029865665.1 Flectobacillus sp.
TGTATTGATAAACCATCATCAACGCCTAAAGAGTGTACATACAATGTTGTTTCTGTTATCACAGACAATTGGTCGGACGATACCAATGGTGAATTAATCCCATCCAACAAATGTTGGTTCAGTGGCTTCTTTTATGGTTTATCATTCGACTCGAAGATATTTGGAAGAGCAGGGTTTACCTGCTTTTTTTGTTTTTTAGGATTTTAGATGTTCTTAACAGAAATTCAATTAGAAAATAGGTAGCGGAAATTAAAAATAAGCTCCACTTGGGAATCTGTTGAAATGGTTTTATTTTTAGGAAAACAATTAATTAATGGCGGTTATATACTCGTTGGTGGTAATGCTAAAAAAAATGACAAGGACAATTTTAACCATAATTCTACTTTTTTCTAATCTGACTATATTTGGACAGACGAATAAAGATTTGAATATACATTTCAAGCTTCGTGGACATATCTATGCTAAATCCAGCATTGAAGACACTTCCGCAGCAGGTGGTTTTGGAGATTCGGACAATTTGCCTAAAAAAATCAGCGACACGTTAAATTTTACTGACAAAGGACTTATTATTAGAATAGATACAACCAGACTGACAACAATTTCTGGAAAATATAATGCTTACAATCTTTTTATTTGCAACAACAGCGACACAATTGCAAGATTTGACGCATCGGACAGTCGACTCAATGTTGTTGCAGAAGTCTTCTATAAAGGAGAATGGAAACTGATAGAGTATTTGCCAAACAGTTCATGCGGAAATAGTTATCATAATGTTTACTTAAAAGCAAACGAATATTGGACATTTGAAATTCCGAAATTTACGGGAAGTATTAAAACAAAATTGCGGTACATACTTATTATGGGTAAGGACAAATTTATTTATTCAAACGAAATATTGACAAGTATAAACAAAGGACAATTTATTAATAAAGAAGGATATAGACGAATTGGATTAATGGACCCTTACAACGAATAAAAGCACTACCGCCAATAACTAAGCATTCGTGGTGACTGCAAGCCAAACCATGAAGGAGTGAGGGACGCTCAGTCTTGAACTTAACCTTGGGCGGACGGCTAGTCTAGCGGTCGGCTTCGGTGGTTTCTTTTATAGAGTTGTCCTTCGACTTGAAGATATCTAAAAGAGCAGGTTTTCGCCTGCTTTTTTGTTTTTTAGGGCAAATGATAGATTTTATTGCAGTATAGGAAATTCTAGTGAGGCATTTTCATTACCTTATGTTAATTTTAAGGGCTATTTGAATCTGTTGTTGATGATTTAGTGGGGTGGATGACCACTAAATAATTTTCTGATTTTTAATTGGTTATGACTTTTGTTAGAACAGACTTATTGTTTATTTTTGATAAATAGTGGGTAGTCCTCGGTACAGATATTTTATTTAGAGAAAAATATAACGATAACAAAGCAAAGTCCTAAACAATACAAAAAGTACTACGAAACTTATAGATATTTAAGAGTTATATGCTAATTAAATTACATTCACTATGCATAAAAAAGTATTTATTTCCTCGACATTTACCGACTTAAAAGAATATAGGGAATCAGTTCAACATGGGGTAAGGCAATTAGGCCTTATCGATATATCAATGGAAAACTTTGGTGCAAGAGACGAAAGACCAAAAGACGAATGTTTGCGAATCATAAAAGAAGAAAGTGACCTTTTTGTTGGGATATATGCCCACAGATATGGATTTATTCCAAAAGGAGACAAACTATCTATAACTCAATTGGAGTACTTAGCTGCAAGTGAGATTAAAATACCAAAACTTATTTATGTAATTGATGAGGAATTGCCTTTCCCACCTAAATACATTGATGATGGAAGAGCAAAGGTTCAACTGCGAAAGTTTAAAGAAAGCCTTTTTTCAAAACACATATGCAAGACATTTAATAACAAGGATAATCTTACAGCTAGTGTTGTAGCAGATTTGGGTAGAACAATTTCAATCGAAGAAAAACGAAATTTGGTTGGCAAAAATATCCCAGTAAGAAATATTGTATCTGTATCAGAGAAAATACCCTTAAGTAAACCAATTGAATATTGGAATGATGCAAGAAATGAAATTTATGAATATAGTAGAGGCATTTTTATTGCTCATGTGATAAAGCCATCTACTGAAAAAGGGCAACTGTATGATGTTTTTATTTATTTATATCGACATAAATCAGATGATTTTTCTGATGTAAAATATGCTGAATTTTTTTTAGGTCCGTATTGGAATAATAAAGTTTTTGAAGCAACGGAAGAAAAAAAAGGCTTTATTGGAATTTCAACATCAGCTTACGGGACTTTTCTTTGTACTTGTAAAGTGACATTTCAAGATAATAGTCAAATTGAAATACATCGCTATATAGACTTCGAGTCTGAAAGGATGGCCTAGTTAGTGCATAACATGGGTATTATCAAAAGTTTGGCTTTATAGAATAACACTACTGGGCATTTGTAATTCTGTTCAATGTTTATATTTGTTCGAACTCGACAAGCATTCAATAACGTTTGTACTTAAATATAACTTTATATTTTCAATCTGCAACGGTTACTTATTGACTCAATTTCATTTCCTAACTTGCATAAAACCTTGCTAGTTGTGTACCATATTCCAAAACTGAAAACCTAAAACTAATAAAAGAAAATGGATAAAATTTGTTTCGTAATAATGGGGTATGGAAAGAAGACCGACCCTACCTTAGGTAAAACCTTTGATTTAGATGTTACATACAAAAGCATTATAAAACCAGCCGTTGAGACTGCTGGTTTTCTGTGTGTACGTGGAGATGAGGTATTGGAGTCAGGAATCATTGATAAAAATATGTATGCTTTACTCATACATGCAGACTTGGTAATTGCAGATATTACTACCTTCAATCCAAACGCAATTTATGAACTTGGGATTAGACATGCAGCCAAACCATTTTCTACTATTATCATGAAAGAAAAAGGTGCTAACCTTCCCTTTGATATAAACCATAATAAGACGTTTACATATTCTCACATGGGAGAAGATATTGGTGTAGCCGAATCTGAGAGGTGTGTAAAAGCATTAACTAGGTTAATTGTTGAGGTTGCTAAAGCTAAAGAAACGGATAGTCCATTATTTCACCACATAAGAAGTGTTGAACCTTATTCTTTACCAGCACATGAATATACACAAATCATAAAAGAATTAGCGGATAAGGAAAAAAGCATTTTTGCTCTGGTGGAGAAAGCAAAAATTGAAATGATTAACGGTGATTTTTCTGAAGCAGCAAGGTTATGGAAAAAAGCGAGTGCAAAAAAAGATAATGATAGTTACTTTATTCAGCAACGTGCGATTTGTACTTATAAAGACAAGTCAGTGAAGCCAAACATTGCACTAACAGATGCACTAGGAATAATAAAACTACTTGAACCTGACGATAGGAACACAACCGACCCTGAAACATTAGGAATTACAGGAGCAATTTACAAACGACTTTGGCAAAACAATAAAGAGACACTTGACTACCTCAACAGAGCAATAGACTACTATAAAAGAGGGTTTACAATAAATCAAGATTATTACACAGGTGAAAACTATGCTCTATGTCTTGACTTGAAATCTCAAATTACAACTGACCCAGACGAGAAAATATTCCTAAATTATTCAGCTAAAGAGACAAGAAAAGAGATCATTGAAATTATAGGAAATTTAAAAGGAGATGATGACTTTGAAAGGAGAAGTGATTTAAAATGGATTTACGCAACTCTATCTCACTGCTATATTGCAATAGGAAATGAAGAATTACATCAAGTAAATAATCAAAAATTTATGAGTTTAAATCCTGTTGACTGGGAGGTTCAAACATACAGAGATTCCTTAGAACACTTAAAGCAATTAAGTAATTAGATATGGCAAGAGATTATAAAATTTTTGTGAGCCATTCTTGGTCTCATTCTGACGACTTGGAGGCGTTAAGAGGTATTTTAAATGAGAGAGGATATTTTAATGTAGAATTTACTGAGGCATCTAAAGAAGTGCCTATTAACTCTGAAAATGCTTCTTATATTAAGATGGTATTAAAAAATAGAATCACGAATTCGGATATTGTACTTGCTATAGCAGGAGTTTACGCTTCCCATAGTGATTGGATGGTGTGGGAGTTAGCCACGGCAAAAAATAATGAAATTCCAATTGTAGGTGTGATTCCAAGAGGACAGGAAAGAATATCTCAAGAGGTTTACCAGAGTTCAATAGTAAATGTGCGATGGAACACAGAGAGTATAGTTGACGCAATTAGAATTTATGCCAAATAAGTACGAATGACTTAGTTCGACTATTCTGATTTTGTCATCTTCAAAAATAGTTTTCAATTTATGCAAAGGTAAAAGTTAGTGCTAACTAAAGCTACCACAGGTTTAGTTCAACATTGGGATTTGTAAAACATGGGCGGGTTGAAGACGTGTTTCAATGTTTGTTTTTAAATTTGGCTTCATATCGGGCTGGAAGTGATTAATTTAGATTCAGGTAGTCTGGCTGGAAAGAATACTATTTTCCAGCCTTCGCTTCTACCTTTAGGCTAGCCTTAATTGTAAAGACATTCAATATTTTCAACAAATATGACAAACTTTGAAAAGGAATTTGGGACAAGAAAAATTGGTTTTCTCATCAGAAAATTTGAAGAAAGAGAAGACAGAAACAAATTAGTTAATACCGTTAGGGAAACTTTTAGACAGAAAGGATTTTCGATTTTTGACGCAAATGAGAAAACTCTTCATCCTGAAGCTTGGGGAAATGTTCGAGAGTTTCTTGACAACTGCACCTTTGGAGTGGTCATAATTGATAACTTAAGTCCATATTCACCTGGATTTAATCCGAATGTATTTCTGGAAATAGGTTATTTGCTGGCGTTAAAAAAGAATATCCTAATTCTAATCCAAAATAGTTTAGCTCAAACTCTCCCGACTGATATAAAACCATTTATCTATACCTGTTTTGATTCGCAAGACATCGAATCGGCCGTACTTAGGAATAGCATTGTAAAATGGATAGACAATACTATTAATTACAATCCAGGTTATTTAACTATTTATCTTAAAGGTGATTTTGTAAATTTTGAACTATTAACTGAACTCAAAAATGTAATCTGTGCCATATCTAATTGTGTAATTATAGAAAATGACAGACTATCAAGAGCAGAACAGTCAGATCTTGATACGTTAAAAATTAAGTATAATGGAACAGTTAGAAAAGTGGTTTTCAAAACTCAAACCAAACAAATGGCTGAACAGTTCGGTATAGACTTTGAGCAAGGGTATTATGGCCGAGTGCCATACATTTCAGAAAGTGTTTTGCATGTAAAGACTGGTCATGTTTCTGTAACAGAACAATATACAGATGGGGGTATAACTACTGTTTTTAATGATGATAAGGAAGCAATTATTTATTGTCAAAATGAAGGAATCGAAGACTGTAAAGAGGAAGAATTATATGCTTCTAATTTTTTTAAAACAAAAAAAACAAACAAAATGAGTGAAGTAGAAATAGTCATTCTTCCAAAATTTAATAGTAAAAATACGTACCTATATATAAGTAATTACTTCCATCGAGCTGACAGGCAGAATGTTAAGATTTGTCATTATCCTAAAGACGAAAATAGAATAGTCTTGCCTATGACTGCGATTGACATTTTGTTTTTGGTTCTAAATGGTATGATACCTTCACCGGAAAACATCAAGCAAAATATTGAGTATAGAAGACAATATTTAGAAACAGTTGACTATCACATTGACAAGGTGAATTACATAATTGAGAATAGAGTTCCTATCGAGACAGGTATTGCTCGAAATGTAAAACTGTTTGATACATTCAAAGGAAAATAACATGATCAGTAGAACAACAACCACTAATAAACTTATGGCAAATGAAAATATACCTACCTGTTTCGTTATAATGCCATTTAAACTACGTAAACAAGACCTTGAAAAATACTATAATGATACTGAACATTGGAGTGAAGTATATAATGGACTTATTATCTCAGCAGTAAAAGAAGCAGGTCTTAACGTATTGCGGGATGATGACGATTATTCTTCAAGACTTGTCGGAATAGGTGTTTGGTCAAAGATTGAGAAAGCAGATATTATACTCTGTGATATATCAGCTCATAACCCAAACGTTCATCTTGAATTAGGTTGGGCTATTCGTGCCGATAAAAAAATAGTATTTATAAAAGATGATTTAACTGAATTCAATTTTGATTTGAATCAATATTATACTTATGAATATTCTCATAGACTACAGCCAAGTGTTTTAAAAGAGGCAATTCAAAATTTATCCAAAGTTATTAGTGCTACACTTGCTGATAATACATCCAATTATTCTATTGTTAATAAACTAGCATTACAAGCTAAAGCAACTGAAGTATCTTTTAGTGGTAATCTGGAAGTTAGTTTGCTACAAGAGGTATTAAGTGAGGTTCGAGCAATAAAAAAAACATCCGGGATAAATAACTTTACAGAATATTCGCAAGTGTTACTTCATATACAAAGCAAAGCCGAATTGCCAGAAAAATTAATTGGCACAACTTGGCGAAAAAAAGAAGGACTTGAGGAAATTTATTTCACTTCGCAGAAGGACTTTTTATATACAAGTGTTGGAACTCAAAAGTGGATTCAAAATGATGTAAGTTTTAATTCTGATTATAATGTTATGAATTTACATTGGAGACACGATAATTTTGTTGCTCGTTGTAAGTTTGATTCTATTTACAGTTCATTTAGTGAGCAAGATGGTACTCGATGGTTTCTTATAGCAACCAAAACATTTATTCACTCATCTTTTGGGATTTCATAGTCTTTGCTTCTTTTTATATTTTCCCAAGAAAAATTAAGATAGAATACAAGCTACTTACAACAATATACTTAAATCTATTTCAGATGTTGGGTTAAGCAATAGGTTGGTAATAATTCAAATATATATAAGTTTCAAATAATAACAATTGTAAAAAATTAAGTTATTTATGGGTAGAAATCATACATTCTGGGATAGTGAATTTGAAAATAACAAATACAATGAATCTGATCATGGTGAATTCCAGCGAAATCTTCTATTTGTTGCCATGCCATTTATCGAAGCGATGGATGATGTATTTCAGGCCATTGAAGAAGAAGCTTTCAAATTTCAACTCAATACCATTCGTGTCGATAAAATACCTGGAAGCAGCCTTGTACTCAAAAGAATAACTAAAGCAATAGAAAATGCCGAATTTCTAATATTTGATTTGACTAATGAACGCCCAAATGTGTATTATGAACCAGGATATGCACATGATATAGGAAATGAAGGAGACGAAATCTTGTTAATAGCTAAAGAAGGTACTACTATACATTTTGATCTGGAGCCTTTAAAAATTACTTATTATGATTCAATTGAAGATTTGAAATCAAACGTATATTATCAACTAATGCAAATTATTAGAATTTCAAGAAATAAAGAAAGTAATTATTAGCTATCGTTAGTTTTTATGAGGTTGTGAGATAAAAATCATATCACTTTGAATCTAGCCCACTAATAAAGTTGGACACAAATTATTAAATTGAACAGCGATAAAACATATCATGCTTTTATATCTTATTCACATAAGGATAAGTCATACGCTCGTGTAATTCAAAAAACCATCGAAACATTAGGACTACCATTTTATAAAAGGTGGCAACCTAATGTCACTATTTTTCGTGATGAGAGAAAAATGCCCTTGGCAGGAAGTTTAACTGAACAAATTATCACAGGGTTGAAAGAGTCAAAATATCTAATTGTTATAGCCTCTAAAAACTCCGCTAATTCTACTTGGGTAAGAGAAGAAATTGCAAATTGGCATCAATTAAATTGTGATGAAAACGGATTTATTACCAATTTCAATTTTATCCTTATTGATGATGTTATTGAATGGGATTATGTAAATCGAGATTTTGACAAATTCAAGACAACAGCATTACCCACGTTTGAAAAAAAAATATTTAAAGAGCTTCCTATTTGGGCAAATATTCAATTATACTGTAAGGATGGGAAAGTCTATACAAGTAATTCAAATTTTGAATGGGAAATTGCTAAAGTAAAAGGATTACTTCTTGGACTAAAACCTGATGAAATAATTGATGAAGCATCAAGAGGAAAACGACTTTTTAGAATTACCTCAGGTATCATTATCTCGATTCTTCTAATTTTAAGTGTCTTTGCTTATTATCAACGAAATGAGGCTATTCTTCAAAAAAGAGAGGCTGTTCTTCAAAAGGACAATGCTGTTGCTAAAACGAAGGAAGCATTATATAACCTTAAAAAGTTTAAATTAGAGGAGTTCGAAAGAAACTTTAAAAATGGAAATACATATTTAGAGGCAGAAGAATATTGCTTTGCAGAAAGCTGTTTTGAAAATGCTATTAAAACAGCGAAGGATCCCGTTTATGAGTCTGAAATAAATAAAGTACGAGTACAGTATCTAGAATCCGTAATTTCAATTTGCAAACAAAAATCGGACTGTAAATGAGGTATTTATATGTATTATTGTTTATTATATCTTCAGCAAACCTGTTATCTCAAAACAGAATAGAAAAGTGTGAGCGAATATATCTTGCGGCAGAAAGCTTATTTTTAAAAGGCGAATATTCGTCAGCAATTAAGAAATTATCTGCCTATAAAATTTGCTCTAATTCGAATGAAAATAAGAAAGCAGATGCTCTACTTGTAAAAATTTATACAACTGTCAATGAGCAGAAAGAAAAAGCAATCACTGCCAAGAAAGAAGCAGAGCGACTTACTATCATCGCTAATCAACGAGCATCAACCATACAACAACAGCGAGATTCTATACAGCGGGAAAATATCGCAAATCGAATAGCAACTCAAGCCCTTCAAGTCAATCAGGTTGACCCTAATAAAGCTCTAAGATATATTTATGCAGGTTATTGTCATAGCCCCAATAATACATCCCTTCACGAAATAAGAAGAAAAATAGTTACTGATGAAATCCTTTTTCGAGGTATAAAGGGTGCTAATATTTTTAATACTACTAGCGTAGCAAAACTAGATCGAAAGACTATTTATACAGCCGACTCAGATGGTGAAATTAAGTTATGGAACAACATAACGTTTAAGTTAGAGCAACGGATTAAAGTATTTAATAGTAGTATTCTACTGTGTCAAAAAATAAATGATACATCCATAATTGTATATGGAAATGACAGTAAAGACTTTAAACACCCTATTCGCAGAATTAAAATACTTGACATTTCAGCTAAGAACACAATTAAAATCGTTGCCGATTCCTTAAAATCAACTGTTACTTCTCTTGTTAATAGTTATGAAGATAGCACGGTTTATTTTAGTACGGAAAATGGCGATATTAATAAACTACAAATATCATCATTAACCGTTAGTAGGTTTAAATCTATCGGAAGACATGTCGTTGGATTACAGTGCTGGATTGATGCAAAAAAAATATTCTATGCTACTTCTCTGGGTATTTTCGACTTGTTCTCTAATCGTCAGTATTATATTGCTCCATCGGGTGTACCCATAACATATTTTGGTTTTTGTAATGCGACTGGAGATTTTTATGTCGGTTTTGCTCAAGACTTACTATTGTTTAATTTGGCTACCCAAAAAGATCACTTACTATATCCTATCCATAAGGGTATGATTACTTCATGTACTTGTTCTGATTCTCTTGGTTCTTTTTTGACAACCAGTTTAGATGGATATGGAGTTCTATGGACGGCAAATGGAAATATCAGTAAAACTTTAAAAGGAAGTAAAGCGGAATTATATCATGGGTATATTGACCCAAATGAAAAATTTGCAATAACTGTTGGTAGGCGAGAATTAAACGCAGGACAGACGGCAGATACAAATACGATTAAGTATTGGTTTTTGTCTCATCTATTAGAGGACAAAAAAGAAGCACATTTGTTTGGAGCAAACGCCTTGGTTGCTAGTGATGAACTCCGTCTGGTTATGACTGGGGGGAATAGTGGTGAAGTTAAAATCTGGGATGAAGATTTAAACTTGATTGATTCCCAAAAGCCTACAGAGGCTGCAATCAGTACATTGAGCTGGGACAAGATTAGAAAAAAACTATGGTACGGAACTTACAATGGTAATATTGGCAGTATTCAAGTATCAGAACATGGAGTTGTAAATTCGTTAAATCATCAGCAAACAAAGCACCATAAAGAAATAAGTTCTATTGTGGTAGATCCTACAGGTAATGTGTATTCTGTGGACAAGAGTGGAATTCTACGGGTTCAAAACACCGTTAACAAATGTATAGACTCCGTATATTTTAATACAGAAATTACAGATTTATGTTTCTCACCTGATTATAAAGTACTGCTTTTATCAACTGCTAATAAGGCGTTAATTTATGACTTAACGAGCCGAAAAACGAAGCTGTTTCAGCATTCGATAAAAGTCAATGCTGCTAAATGGCTAAATAGTTCTACGTTTGCCACTGTTAGTGGACAATTCCTTAGAATTTGGGATATTAATAATAGTCAAGATCCTGTCTTAAAAGCAGATAACAATATTAGGAATGTAATGACATCTTTACATGTGGACATGGATAATAAACTTATTTACACAGGAACTTGGACTGGATACATATTTTGCTGGGATTTTTATGGAAAGCAACTTTTTTCACTAGACCAATTAACTAGTTTAGCAAGTACAAACATTATAAATTCAATTTGTGGAATTCGTAATAATTCGCACATCTTTAGTGTTGACTACAATGGGAATTTAGCTAAATGGTATTCGCCTTACTTCTTTATAAAAAATCAGCTTAATATGAAATTTACTTGTAGTGATTAAATTATCATACACTAACTTTTAGTTTATGATAACCATTTCCCCCCCCTTACAAATCCATTCCTGCACCGTTTAATCTTAACCATTTTATCTGACTATCGTAATTTGCTAAAACTTTATCTACTGTATTCCAAAATTCGGGTGAATGATTTGGGTGAATGATATGTGCCAATTCGTGAACTACAATATAATTTAATACGTCTATCGGGGCCATAGCACACTTCCAATGAAAATTGACATTGCCTTTTATGGTACAAGATGCCCACCTATGTTGGAGTTCCATGATTTTTAGCTCTTGAGGTGTTACCCCTAACTGTCCTTTATAACGCTCTATAATAGGCGAAATTTTCTCTTTTAGCTTTGCCTTATAAAACTCCACAAATAACTCCTTCGCTTTCATTTTCTCTTGCTTACTCAATAAGAAATAGCCATTTTTTAGCTTTACTTCACCAAGTTTTTCATCCACTAAGCGTAACCGATAATTACGTCCTAAATACATAAAGGACTGTCCACTTACGTACTCTCGTTCTACTTTAGCTTCGTTTAGTTGAATCCACTGGGCAAGATGTCGATGTATTTGATACTCTTTGGTCTTAATAACTTCCATTATCTGCTCATCGGTCAACTGCTCTGGCACAAGAGCTGCCACAGTACCATCTCGTTCGATATAGATACTTACTGTTTTTCTACTACTCTTTGTGATTTGTATGTCAATTCCCCAAATAACCATTTTCTACTTGCTTAATAATTCTTGATGGCGTTTTTTTGCTAAGTTTAATACTTCAGTACTTAATTTCTCATGGTTTTCTGCAAGTGCATCTACTTCCGAAAAATCAAACATATCATCTATCTCTCCTCGTAATTTTCTAATATCCGATTCTCTTCCTTTCCAAAAATCTGGTTTATTGATAGCTTCTTGTAGCATGATAATCAAGTGCTTTACAAGCTCTTTTACAGATGCTTTATCTTCTTCAGATAGACTTTCTCCTTCTTTACAGGCAAGCATCAAAATTAAATCAAAAAATGGTAATTCTTGCTCATTCAGTCCTGCTTCTTTGTCTTCTTTTCTTCCTTTGTCGATGTCTCTATGTAATGCGGTAAATTCATCGACTTGGTTTTCCCAATTGCCTTTGTAGCGTTCTAAAATCTGCTGTAAACGCTCAAAGAATCGCTGGTAAAGTGCTGGGTCTTTGTCCATATTTACCTTGATATGTCGTCTAATGGCGTGTTCCATTTCCGATGCTTTTGACTGCGTATGTCCACCAAGCTTATTAAGTTCTGAAAAGAAATCACTGGATAATAAACTCACGGGTGGAATTTTACTGTCAATCCCTAGGGTTTCAAGGTATTGGTCTATGAGTTTTCGTACTTTGGGTTTTGCCCATTTTAAGTCTAAACTTTCATCCTTATATCGGTTCTTTATTCTCACTAGTAAGTACCCAAAACGCTTTGTTGGTATATAATAATCTTTGGCAACTCGGGTATTAAAGAGTAAATCAACGCTATCAAAGAAAGCTTTTAAATAGGTATCAAACTGGGCTCGAAATGAAACGGATTCCGCTAAGGAAATACAACGTTCTGCTAAATCAAACTCTGCTTTTTTGTCTCCCATCATTTGCTCAGCAAAGGCTCTAAATTCGTTAATGCCTTTATCTTCAAATAATTGAATCATTCGGTTATAACGAGCTTCTAATACGGGAATTTCTTTGTTGATGTCTCTAAAATAGTCTAGCAGTTCTTTGATGTCTTTTTCATCTTCTGCTCCCCAAATATTCAAGGCTTCTTTTAGGTTATTCGATACACCATAGTAATCAACTAAAATACCGTGCGACTTTGTTCCTTTGGTTCGATTTACTCGGGCAATAGCTTGGAGTAAATCGTGTTCTCGGATATTCTTATCTAAGTACATCACCTGGGCAATGGGTGCGTCGAAACCTGTTAATAAACGGTCGCATACACATAAAAAGGCAACTCCTGTTTCTGGTTTTAGGTAATTGCCTGCATCGTCGGTTTTATAGTTAAAATCTTTCTTGAAGTTTTCAACAGCATTCAGTTCTTTTGCCTTTTTTCTGGCAGCACTAATGAAGGCTTCTTCGTTGTTATCTTGCATCGTTACTACGGTACAAGCTTCTAAAAATGCAATCTGTTTAATCAGCTCTTCGTCTTTTTCTTGCTTACTTTCTTCTAATAGTAGTCGCTTTTTGATGGCTTCCAAAATTAAATATTGGTAACGTGCTGCTGCTAATACTGAACTAGCGACTACCATCGCTTTGTAGCCATTAGGTAAAATCTCGTCAATATAGTGATTTACTAAATCTTCGGCAATTGTGCGTAACCTATCCATGTTTTCAAGATAGGCTTGCATTGTACCGTAGCGTTTTTGTATTTCTTCTTTTTCGTCTTTTGTCCGTTTACTGAATACGTCTTCAAAAGCTCTGTCAAAGGCTTCTTTGTCTTTAATTTGGTCGGTGGTGGTTTTACCGATATACACAATATCTAAGGTGGCTCGGTCATCTACTGCCTGACGTATTTTGTAGGTATCAATGAATTCTTTTGACCCTCCAAAACGCTCGTGGGTCTTTTGCTTATGACGGTTTGTTAATAGGGGTGTACCTGTAAAGGCAATTTTTGCCGCATTCGGAAAGGCTGCAAATAAATTATCTCCCATATCGCCTCCTTGGGTACGGTGAGCTTCGTCGATGAGTAAAACGATTCGTTCTGATTTATTAACAACTTCAAAGGGCTTAAACTCTGGAACTTCGCCTTCTTCGACGTAGGCTTTCATTAAACTTGCGGAGTGCTTGAGTTCTTCTTGGACAAATTTATGAATCATTACCATATTCAGGTCTGAGCTATCGCCACTTAGTTTTTGGCTCAATTCCTTACGAGAGTTCACAATGTTCTTGTCCTTAAATTCTTCGGTAAGTCTGGCATCTCTGGATAATTGCTTTTCTAAATCGGCTCGATCAACGGTCAAAATGGCTTTGAAGTCTTTCAAATCAGCTTGTGAGCGAAGTTTACGTACTAAAAAGACCATCGTTAAGGATTTACCAGAACCTTGGGTATGCCAAACTACCCCTGAACGTTCGTTGCCTGTATGTCCAGTACGAAGTTTGGTTAGTATTTTACCCACGGCTCTATATTGCTGATAACGACAGACAATTTTCACCGTAATGCCTTCTTTTACTTCCATATAAAGGGTAAAATGACGAAGAATGTCTAGGATAATCTCTTTGTTTAGCATTCCGTGAATCATCACTTCTTGCCTAACTTTAGGGTCTTTTGATAAACCGTTTTCTCGATAACGAACTATTTCGTCTTCGGTATAGGTGCTGATGTCAATGGCTTTATATACTTCTGGAAAAATATCTTTCCAGTTTAGATAATACTCTGCATCGCCTGTAATTGTGCCTACACGGGCTTCTTCTCCATGAGTGGCTATCGTGAAGAGGTTATAATGAAAGAGCTTTTCTTCACCTTCTACAATGCCAAAATCGCTGTCTCGGGTATTGGCGTAACGTCTTAGTTGATTGACGCTTTCGGAGATAGGATCAGCTACATCTACATCTTTACATTCGATTACAACAAAGGGTAAGCCATTGACAAACAAGACAATGTCTGGAATGATACCTTCTCGGGGGCCGCCTGTGGTAATAATCCGAAACTGATTGATGGCAATGAAGGTATTATTCTCCCAGTTGGTATAATCTATCAATTTTACGATTGGGTTTTTCTCGCCAGTGAGTTCGTTTTCGGTAACGGTGATTTTGGTTTTACCTGTTAGCATCTCAAACACGGCTCGGTTGGCTTCTAGCAAAGAGGCGTGTTTGCGTTCGTGGGCGGTTACTTCCAAATAAATATCTTCGAGTTGCTTATCCGTTAACCATGTTGATCCCTCATGTTTGTTGATCTCTTTGATACTTGCCTTGAAGATTTCTTTTAAGGTAACTTCCTTAAAATTAGTGCGTAAACTTTTAGAAGGGTCTTTAGGTATGCCAAATCCTTGGTCTATTACTTGCCAACCTAAAGCAATTAATTTAGTTAAAAATGGTTTTTCGACGTTTTTATATTCTGCCATGAGGTAGTTATGCTTTTATAAAATTGAAGGTCTATTCGCTTAAAATAATAAAGATTAATTTATTTAATGTGAAATTTAGCACTAATTTTGCAGTATGATTTACCAAAACAATAAGACTATGGCCCTTTTATTCACATACACAAAAGAGGAAATAGATAAAATCGGTAATGCAATCATTTATCTTGCTGATAAAATTCCTTTCCTTTCCAAAACAAAAATTCTCAAACTCATTTATTTAATTGAAGAAACTTCCATCAGAAAGTATGGATTACCCATCTTTAATTTGAGCTTTCTTCTCTGGAAATTTGGCCCCGTATCGAAGGATTTATTTATTGAATTATCGTCAGATTTAGATTTATTACAGCACTATATCACCGTAAAAAGAAATGATAATGACTGTAATAATTACTTTGTCTCGCTTCAACCTTTTTGTGACGACGAGTTTTCAGATAATGATATGTCTGTCATCGACTTGGTTATTGAGAAATTCAAAGGATATTCTGCCGAAGAATTGGTAAAATTTACCCATCGTGAACATTCTTTGTGGCATACTACGGCGAAAGAAGCGGGTGTGCTGGAATCACTTGAAAATCAATTGGTGAATAATACCGATATTGAAATCGACTTCTCGACGTTGTTGAAACACGATACGCTCAAAAAAGAAATGTATCTTCAACACAAAGAGTATTTAATGCTTTCTCGCTCCCTAAAATTCTAATCTTGTGTTTACAGAAGGCACTATTTTATTCTTTGACCCTTTTTATTTCCGAAATGGCAATACCGCCAAAGCTAAATATTTCATCGTACTGAAAGTAATGGATGAAAAAGTAGTTTTGGCGACTTTACCCTCTAGCCAAGATTATGTACCTGCTACCGTAGTGGATGCCGACGTTTCGCCTTGTATTGAAATACCTGACGCAAATTTTAACTGCTATTTTCTGAAAGCTGGACGCATTGTTACGACTAACCATTGGGCATTTCCGAAAAATACCTTTCTGTATGGACATCAATTGGACGACTATGAGATTGCAACCTTGCAAGATATTTACCCGATTGAAGGCATTGACTTTGAACATATTGGCACACTAAGCCCCAAGGTATTTGCAGAAATAATTGCTTGTTTTCGTAAATCTGCCTCCGTAAAACGTAAATACAAAAAACTACTCTGATACCTCGACCTTCCCCGTTAATAAATCCTGCATTAAACCCTCTTTTAGCTTCTTGTATTTGGATAAAGAAGATTCTTCCGCTTGGAGTTTTTCGTCATAAGAATTTAAGATGGATGAAATTTTAATAGACTCAGCTTGTAATTGTGGCAATGAAATGAGTAATTTCTCGAATGTTGATTTATTCACAATGGGTACAGCTTGCAATCCTGCTTCTACTAATAGTTGTTTAGGTAAATTTATTTTACAAGAATAATAGAAAAACTCCGATAAGTTTTTGCTGAACACAATAATAGAATTTATCTGTTGATTTGTTGTAGATAACTCAATTGACATTCCCATTTTACCAATTGTTGAACCTATACATACGACACAAATTGTATTAATTGGAATTTGCCTTGATACTGATAACCCTAAATCTGTTATTTTTTTCTCGCTTTTAGTAATAAACTTCGAATCTGATATATCAAATGGAGATATAAACATAATGTTGCCATCGTAATAATCTTTATTTGACGTTGGAGGTGTATTACCTGTAACAATATCACCTATTTCCTCCAACCTCTTCACTTCCCACTCCTTCGGAATCACTCCCAATTCAGATTCTTTATACAGTTCTGGGGCTTCTTGGTAGCTTGGGCGGAGTTTACCCGTTGAGACATCTATCCCACGAGTAAACAAATCCTGCATCATGCCTTGCTTGATGGCTTTGTATTTGGCAATGGCCGCTTCTGTCTTTTCTATCACTTCATCACAGGTAGTTAATATTTTGGCTATTTTTTGCTGTAGGGGAAGTGGGGGTATTTCAATTTTTATTGTTTTTAAGCTCTCTTGATTAATGTTTGAATTTGCACTTAGAGTCGCTTTTGCTATGACCTGTTTCCTAATTTGTTCAAAATTCAAGTAGTAGCTTGCAAAAACTGTATCAAGAT
>JARXAV010000008.1 GCA_029865665.1 Flectobacillus sp.
TTAAATCATACATTAAGTACTGAAAAGAAATTAGAGATTCGTAATGACGTTTTAGCGATTACCAAACATACAAAAAAATTAACTGAAAGTGATGCTGTTACGTTAAGTGCTGCTGATAAAAAAGATTTAAAGAAAGCTACATCTGGCGATAAAGCTCCATTCTTTACGTTAGGAAGTACTGGAAAAGGCTTATCTTCTTTAACAGATTTCGCTCCTAACTGGGTAATGTGGATGATTGCTCTTTCATTAGGATTAGGTACGATGATTGGCTGGAAACGTATTGTGGTAACCATCGGTGAAAAAATCGGAAAGCAACACCTTTCTTATGCACAAGGAGCTTCTGCTGAGTTAGTTGCGTCAATCACAATTGGTTTGGCAACTGCTTACAAATGGCCAGTTTCTACCACTCACGTATTATCTTCGGGTATTGCGGGGTCGATGGTAGCCTCTAAAGGTATCAAAAACTTACAAGGTGGTACAGTGAAAAATATCGTAATGGCATGGGTTTTAACGTTACCTGTAACGATTATTCTTTCTGCTACGTTATTCTATTTACTTCGTACTCTTGTTGGATAGATTCAAGAAAAATGCTATCAATTAGCATTCTGTTATAACACATAATTAAAAGCGTGCGGTTGCGAATTGAAATATACCGCACGCTTACTCTTCAAAATTCGCACAAGTACATTGCAACTACCAATATCGAAAAATCCAGATGAAAACTTACAAAGGACTACTAGTTCTAATGGCTATCTGTGCCCTTAGTGCAAATACTCTTGCACAACAAAAAACAGAAACAACTTCCAAAAAATGGTTCGAACGTATTTCGCTTAGGGGTTATGCCCAAGTTAGATACAATCGTTTATTAGAAACTAACGAAAAACTAAAATGTGAACAATGCGATAGATCGTGGGGTGAAAATGGAGGTTTTTTTATTCGCAGAGGACGTTTAGTTTTTTCAGGCGATGTTTCTGAGCGTTTGTACATCTACATTCAACCTGATTTTGCTTCTAACGTTAGCAACTCATTTCAACACAGCTTCCAAGTAAGAGATGCTTATTTTGATTTAGCCCTTGATAGTAAAAAAGAATCTCGCTTTAGATTTGGTCAAAGTAAGATTCCTTATGGTTTTGAAAATATGCAATCCTCTCAAAACCGTCTTGCATTAGATCGTGCAGACGGAACAAATAGTCCTGTTGCCAATGAACGTGATTTAGGTATTTTTTATTACTGGGCTCCTGCAACTATCAGAGAGCGTTTTGCTTATCTTGTTAAATCAGGATTAAAAGGTAGTGGAGATTATGGGGTCTTTGCATTGGGGGCTTATAATGGGCAGAATGCGAATAAGGCGGAAACGAACAATCAACCACATTTAGTAACACGAGTGACTTACCCATTTAAACTAAAATCTGGGCAAATTATAGAAGGTTCACTTCAAGCATATACGGGAAAGTTTGTTATCGAAAAAAATGCTGATATCACTAAGAATAAAGCCACTAAAACGGAATTTCTTGATCGTCGAGTAGCTGCTACCTTAATTGTATATCCACAACCATTTGGACTTCAAGCAGAATACAATGTAGGAGAAGGCCCTGAATTTAATCCTATAACAAAAACAACAGAACTGAAACCTTTAGGGGGAGGATACGCACAACTAATGCACCGCCAAAAAATCGGTGAAAATCACTTGACATCTTTTGTTAAATATCAATATTACAACGGAGGGAAAAAACACGAAATTGACGCAAGACGTTACATTGTGAAAGATTTGGAATTGGGTGCAGAATGGCAACTAAAAGATTATTTTGAACTAACTGCTATTTATACCATTTCTGATAGAACCTTTGAAGATGCTAGTCTAACATCCAATCGTCAATCAGGAAATCTACTTCGCTTACAAGCTCAATTTAATTTTTAATCTTAACAGCAAAATCCCGATACCTATTCAATTGCATCGGGATTTTGCTGTTTACGCTTTCACTAATTCAAAAATGGTAATTTCAGGAGGCATTCCTACTCTTCCTGGATAACCGATATAACCATAACCACGGTTTACATATAACTGCTGGTCACCTTCTTTATACAGTCCTCCCCATTGTTTGTACGCATATTGAGCGGGTGTCCAAACTTTGTCTTCACCAATCGGAATACCGAATTGAGTGCCGTGTGTGTGTCCTGAGAACATCACGTCAATGTCTTTAAATTGAGTATTCACTTCCTTATCCCAGTGCGTTGGGTCATGCGAAAGGAGTAATTTCACCGCTGCTTCATCTGTTCCTTTAACCGCTTTTGAAAGGTCGCCATAGGTATGGAATCGAGTTTGTCCACTAATGTTTTGTACCCCTACAATCGCTAATTTTTCACCTCCTTGTTCAATAAAACGATGTTCGTCCATCAATAAGTCATAACCCATTACTTTGTGTGCGTGCATTAGGTTTTGAAGGTTCTGACGCTTCCCTGCAACATTCGTTCCCCAGTTAATATAGTCTGAATAATCATGATTACCCAATGTACTAAAGACCCCTAAGGGTGCTTTTACCTTGTTAAAAATATCAATATATTCCTGAACCTCGGTAGCAAAGTTATTGACTAAATCTCCTGTAAAAAATACCATATCAGGCTTTTCTTTCATCAACATTTCAACGCCACCCTTTACAGCTACTCGATTGAAAAACGAACCTGAGTGAATATCTGAAATTTGAGCAATCGTCATGCCTTCAAAGGATTTAGGTAAATTCTTTAAGGCTAATTTGACACGACGCACCCGATAATCATGAGCTCCAGAAAGGATGCCCCAAGTCATGGCCAAAGCGGGTACAGTTCCTGCAATTACGGCTGTTTTCATTAAAAAATCAGAACGTGTAATTGGCTGAGTAGCTAAAGAATCCGTATTGGCACTTGTTTCTGATGAGGGTGGGGTTGACTGAAATAAACTAATAATCCAGCGAATCAATCGGATTAAATCATCAATGAGCAGAAATATCAGTACAACCAATTTGGAAGCATAATTGACAAAAAAGCCTGCCATAATGATGGTACGCATATTTTTACCTAATAAATCTGGATTGATAAAATTATACGCCCACATCCCCGAAAGGGTAAGGGTTGTGAGTCCCCAGAAAATATATTTAACCAGTTGTTGGGTTTGCTGGCTCGTTTGCTGAAAAGAAACACGAACTGCTTGCCAAACATACCAGTCAATTAATAAGAGTATAAGGGTTATTACGGGAATAAGAATAGCTTTTTGCATTTGAAAATATATTATGTCGTTAGTTTGTTAACGATGTTCATTTTCAGAAGGTTTCAAGCATTTCAATTTTACGGATGAATGGTTGATTAAAAGGATAAACGTTCCTTAAAAATCTACTTCATACAAAAAACGATAGGTAGTGTCTTGGAAACTCGCAGGAGTCTTTCTCATCAGAAAATTCCTTAGTTTTATCAAGAAAGGGTTTTCCACCTGAGCTAGTTTACCAATAAGCCAAGAGTGATTGACAACCTTTGTTGTTCTTGGTATTCTCTTTTGTTCAAATTTTCGTAATGTTTCCTCTATCGACCTGCCTTCATGAAGACAATTTTTCAAGACAATGGCATCCTCAATTGCCTGACAAGCCCCTTGTCCCATATTCGGAGTCGTCGCATGAGCAGCATCTCCTGCTAGTAGGACTCTTCCAAAAGCAAAACGGTTTATTGGTTTCAAGTCGATTAAATCATTCTGAATCAATTCGCTATCTTTTGTAACTGCCAATACTTCTGGAATTGGAAAAGCATAATCTGCAAAATAGGCTTGAAGGTCTGCCGCTTTGAACGTTTTAAAACGAGCATCTTGTTGCTTCGCTTTTATACACAGATAAAAATAGATTCGCTGTTCAGATACGGGAACGAATCCAAAACGTCCTTTACTCCCCCAACATTCAAAAGCTTTGGTAAAATCGCAATTAATCGTACTAACATCGACCATCGCTCTCCAACACGTTTCGCCCGAATAACGTTGCTGACTCTGCGGTAAAAGCGTCTTTCGGACTAACGAGTGAATGCCATCGGTAGCAATTAACAAATCGGCTTTTACCTGTGTTCCATCTTCAAAATTGGCGGTTACTTCTGTTGATTTTTGTTGAAATGAGCTTAGTTTTTTCCCTAAATGCAAGGTATTCCCGTGTAGTTTCGACGCTAAACATTGGTGCAAATCGGCACGAGCAATCGTAAAATTACCAATACCAAAACGGTCAAAAAAACGCTGTGCGTAGACTTCACTAATTAATTTTGCGTTTTGATCAACAATATTAAATGCTTCCACCACTTTTCCTTTCGCCATGATTTCTTTTTCAAGCCCCAAATCACGCAGGGCTTTCATCGCATTAGATGCCAATACGATTCCTGCACCAACAGCCTTAATTTCAGAGGCTTGTTCTGCCAAGTAAACTTCATGTCCTAACTGTTGTAAAGCTATGGTTGTCGTTAACCCTCCTATTCCAGCCCCAATAATGATAATTTTCATTTGCTTAAATATCTAGTTATTTTTGTTTGAGTTCTTCATCTGTTGATTGCTAGTTAATAGCAATTATAAGGGCATTATACGCTACGCACAAACAAAGAGGAGAATAATAACGAGTATCATTCAAGGCAAATCGAGTTTCTTTGACTTTTTTGAAAAAACCAACGTACTTAAAATCGCCTATTGCCCTTACTAAAAATAAAAAAGCAATCCCTGCATTTATTCGCTTTACCCACTGCTCAGAAAAAACAACAGCATCTGAGAGAATCTCCCAACTAAAAAATGCCATCGTAAATAAACCAATAGCTACAACCAAGGTTGCCAATACAGAAGGTTGAAACGAGAGATTACCTTCCTTTTTTTCTGGTATCACAGCATTGATAGAATCGAGTGGTATTCCGAGAAGACCAAGAAATGCCCAATATACATGGATTGTACCTACTAGGCTAAAGAATATCGTATTTGTCCAACTAGAAATTTGTATCATTTGCTTTTTGAAATATTTAGAACAAATGTACTAATTCAAAATCAATAGTACAAATGTTCTAAAATAATAATAATTTTACATTAAAAATAGACTATTGAGCAATGACAACAAAGGAGCGGATTTTGGCGAAAGCAAAAGAGTTATATAATCAACAAGGAACTGACAGTATTACTGTTCGGCATATAGCCTCTGAATTAACGATGAGTCATGGTAATCTGTGCTATCATTTTCCGAATACCGACAGCATCATACAAGCTCTTTATATTGACTTAGTAGAAGAATTAAATGGTTTATTTGCAGGAATGGAAACAACATCACCCCCTTTGCAAGTACTATATGACACCTCATTCAAAGGTTTCGAACTACTCTATGAGTATCGTTTTCTGATGTTAGATTTTGTTCGAATTATGCGAAGTATTCCAGCTATCAATCAACACTTTAAGCAATTGATGCTCGTGCGAAAATTGCAAATGATTCAAACCTTTAAGGACTTAGAAACAGATGGATTGATTCGTTCACCACTTTTCCCAGACCAATATGAACTATTGACTGAACACTTACTTACTTTTGGTGATTTTTGGATTGCTCGTGCGGAAATTGTTTATGAAGGAGAAGTAAACAATCGTGTTCAACATTATCATCGTATCTTTTTAAGTTCACTTATTCCCATTTTAACAGAACGAGGTTTAGAAGAATGGAATCGCTTATTTATGTCAAAATAGGATTATTTCTTAAAACTAAAAAACGCTGATAAAACGGTTTTATCAGCGTTTTCAGTTATGACGACTGGTTAAACTTACCCGTCACGGGTGAGTAAATTCACCCGTTAAGTGGAATTGAACAGTTTGACGATATATTGAAGCATTTTTATTTTACAAAAAATACTTTGTGCCTATATTATTTGCAAACTTGACACCTTTTATAATAACATCTTTCTAATTCCTAATTCTAAACCTCTCAGTTCGGCAAGTCCTCTCAAACGACCGATGGCAGTATAGCCAGGATTTGTCAATTTATCGGGATTCAAATCGTCCAACATACGGTGTCCGTGATCTGGTCTGAATGGTAAACGATAGTCTTTTCTTCCTGCTTCAACTCTGCTATTTTGTTCAATAACTAGGGCTTTGATCACCCCAAACATATCGACATCTCCGTCTAAATGGTCAGCTTCGTAGAAATTACCATCGGCATCACTTTTCGTAGCACGCAGGTGAATAAAGTTAATTTTATTTCCCAAACGCTCAACCATTCCTACTAAGTCGTTATCAGGACGAACGCCATAACTACCTGTACAGAAACATAAGCCATTATTAGGGCTGTCATACGCATTTAGCAATTGAACGGCATCTGCTTCGGTGCTAACTACCCGTGGAAGTCCTAAAATTGGGTAAGGAGGATCATCTGGATGGATGGCTAAATTGATACCCGCTTCCTCGGCAACAGGGGTAATTTCACGTAAGAAATCATATAAATTGCTACGTAATTCTAAATCACCAATTTCGCTATAAGTATCCAACAC
>JARXAV010000017.1 GCA_029865665.1 Flectobacillus sp.
AAAATGGCTAATCGTCCTGTTTATTCATACAAATTATCAATTCTTCACTTCTGGGCATTGATTTTTATCTATATCTGGGCTGGTCCTCACCACTTATTATACACAAGTTTACCAGACTGGGCTCAGTCGTTAGGTGTTGTTTTCTCGATTATGCTAATTGCTCCATCATGGGGTGGTATGATTAACGGGTTATTGACACTTCGTGGTGCTTGGGATAAAGTTCGTGAAGATACCATCTTGAAATTCATGGTAGTTGCTGTTACGGGTTATGGTATGGCAACGTTCGAAGGGCCATTACTTTCGTTGAAAAACGTCAATGCAATTGCCCACTTTACCGACTGGATCGTAGCTCACGTACACGTAGGGGCTTTAGCTTGGAACGGTTTTATGTCTTTTGCGGTATTGTACTGGTTAATTCCACGTATGTACAAAACGACAATTTTCTCTGCTCGTTTGATTAACGTTCACTTCTGGATTGGTACGTTGGGTATCTTATTCTATGCCGTACCGATGTATATCTCTGGTTTTACACAAGGGATGATGTGGAAAGAATTTACACCAGAAGGAACTTTGAAATATGGTAACTTCTTGGAAACAACGTTACAGGTGTTACCAATGCACGCCATGAGAGCTTTCGGTGGTTTATTGTACTTGACAGGGGCTATCATCATGGCTTATAACTTGTTCAAAACAATGGCACAAGGTAGCTTACAAGCAAATGAAGCGGCAGAAGCACCAGCATTAACAGCAGATTATGTACCAAGTGGTAGCGATACTTACTGGCACAGATGGTTTGAAAGAAAACCTATTCCATTGTTAATCGGTTCGTTGGTGATGATTTTGGTAGGTTCGTTAATTGAGTTAGTACCAACATTCATGGTGAAATCAAATGTTCCGACGATTGCATCGGTTCAACCTTATACACCACTAGAATTAGAAGGACGTGATTTATACATCCGTGAAGGTTGCGTAGGCTGTCACTCGCAAATGGTGCGTCCGTTCAGAAGTGAAACCGAACGTTATGGTGAAAACTCAAAAGCAGGTGAATTTGTTTATGATCACCCATTCTTGTGGGGCTCAAAACGTACAGGGCCAGATTTGCATCGTGAAGGAGCTAAATATCCAGATTCATGGCACTATCACCACATGAGAGAACCTGCTTCAATGTCGCCAGGCTCTATTATGCCAAATTACGCTTGGTTACTAGAACAAAAACTAGACAAGTCGAAAACGGTAGATAAGTTGAAAGCAATGAAAAGCTTAGGTGTGCCGTATGATGACTATGCTATCATGAAAGCAACTCAAGACTTAGACGAACAAGCAGCTTCAATCTCGGCAAACTTAGCCAAAGAAGGTGTTAAAGTTAGTCCAGATAAAGAAATCGTAGCATTAATCGCTTACCTACAACGCTTGGGTACAGATATTAAGAAAGCACAATAGTTTTTTTTAATGCGTAATGATTAATGCGTAATGTTTAATATTTCAATGATGACTGAAGTGAGTAACAGTTAATTCCATAGAATTTCCATCAATCAATTACACATTAATCATTACGCATTAATCATTAAAAAGTACGCATTAACCATTACGCATTAAACACTAACAAGATGTTCAAACAATTCATAGATAAAATAGAAGGGGCTGATACTTATATGGTTACGTCCTTCGTGATATTTTTCTCATTTTTCGTCTTGGTGTCTGCTTATTTATTTTTAATAGATAAAAAACACATTGAGCAGATGAGTAAACTTCCTTTGGAAGCCTAATTCGTTAAGGATTTCGGTATTGGAGGTGTGTGAAAAGTGTATAGTTTAACATTTAAAGTAATTTTTGCAGAAGAGTAGCTCATAAACTTTGGACTTTTCACACAACCTTATCCATTTAACGCTAACAAAAAAAGATATTTTCGATGAAACGCATACTTACCTTTTTGTTCCTCTTGGCATCTATACCGATGTTTGCTGCTGATGCTGCAGCACCAAGTGCGACAACTCTTATCCCACAGCCAAAAGATGGGAAAGATCTATTCTTACTCGTTTTGGTGGGTACGATGTTTTTGGTTTGCACCATCATTGCTATCATGGCATTGAATGTGGCTTCGCAGTTAAAACAACTGCTTACGCCTAAAAGTGAAGTAATAAACTCGGCTTATGAGGAGGCAATGGCAAATCGTACTTTCTGGCAAAAGCTATGGAGTTTAAAACCAATTGCTTTTGAGAAAGACATGATGCTTGAACACCAATACGACGGCATTGCAGAATTAGATAACCCAACGCCACCTTGGTTTATGTATTTGTTCTATTCAACAATCGTATTTGGGGTGATTTATTTGTTCGTTTACCACATTGCTGGCGATGGACAAATTATGAAAAACGAATACAACGAGGAGGTTACAATTGCAGAGAAAGCTCGTGAAGCATACATGAAAAAATTCGCTAACTCGGTTAATGAAAACAACGTGGTTGCTTTGAAAGATGCAAAAGGCTTGGATGAAGGTAAAAAACTCTATACTCAAAACTGTGTGGCTTGTCACGGACAAGAAGCGGAGGGTAAAGTAGGGCCTAACTTAACGGATGAATACTGGTTACACGGTGGAGACATCAAAAAAGTATTCCATACCCTTACCGAAGGTGTACCTGAAAAAGGGATGATTTCTTGGAAAAAATCCTTGAACCCCATTCAAATACAACAGGTTGCTTCTTTCGTGTTGAGTTTAAAAGGAACAAATCCTGCTAATGCGAAAGAACCGCAGGGAGATAAAGAGTAAATAAGCTATCCATTTTATAGACTGCGACATAACTTCTTGGAACGAAACCTTATAGGTTTTGAAAACCTATAAGGTTTTTGCGGATTGAAATTCTACTAAGCTATGTCTTCTTCCAAAAGGTTGTATAAAATTGATATAAGCTACTTGGTGAATGGGTGTGAGTTTTTGAAAAAGAAGCTGTTTTAACGGTATTATTCCACTTAGCGGGTGAATTTATTCACCCGTATCGAGAACGGTTAAATAGCTGAATATTCAAGAACTTATACCCAAGAACCACAACTATAAAAAATATGAAACCCGAACAAATAGATACCACCGAATTTAGAGACCACCTGTCGAATGTTACGGAAGCAGGCAAAAGAATTTGGATTTATCCAAGAATTATCAAAGGATTGTTGTACAAATATCGTACAGTTTTCTCATGGTTCTTGATGTTGCTTTTGTTCGGTTTACCTTGGATTGAGATTGACGGTCATCCGTATTTTATGTTCAATGTAATAGAACGTAAATTTATCTTTTTTGGGGTAATGTTTTTCCCACAAGATTTCCATTTGGTCGCCATTGGATTACTAACGTTCATTGTTTTTATTATTCTGTTTACCGTCATTTTTGGGCGTGTATGGTGTGGCTGGGCGTGTCCACAAACCATTTTTATGGAAATGCTCTTCCGTAAAATTGAAAACTGGATAGAAGGCGATTACAAAGCCCAACAACGTTTAGATGCCTCTCCTTGGACGCAAGAAAAGATTCTTAAAAAGACCGCTAAACATACCATTTTCTTTGTGCTGTCTTTCATCATTGCGAATACATTTTTAGCTTACCTTATTGGTAAACAGGAATTATGGACGATTGTATCGGACGACCCAAGCCGCCACGTGGGTTCTCTAGCATCTATGATACTGTTTACCTCTGTCTTTTATTTTGTCTTTGCTCGGTTTAGAGAATTGGTCTGCATCGTTGTTTGTCCTTATGGACGTTTGCAAGGGGTATTGCTGGACAAAAAATCCATTGTAGTTGCGTATGACTATGTACGTGGAGAACCGAGGGGAAAACAAACCAAAGTCGTTGCCGAAATTCCTAAAGGCGACTGTATTGATTGCAAAATCTGTGTGCAGGTTTGTCCAACAGGAATTGATATTCGGAATGGTACACAACTAGAATGTATTGGTTGTACGGCTTGTATTGATGCCTGTGATGAAGTAATGGTAAAAATAGATAAACCAATTGGCTTGATTCGCTATGATTCTTTAGACGGGATTGAGAATAAAACAAAGCTTAAATTTAACCTACGCATTAAGGCATATTCGGCTGTTTTAGCGGCTCTTTTAGGGGTGTTAGTATATCTGCTATTGAGTAGAAACATGATGGAAACCACCATTTTACGTACCCCAGGTTTAACCTATCAAGAAAATAAAAATGGTACGGTCAGCAATTTGTATAGCGTTGAAGTAATGAATAAATCGACCACGTCGATGCCTGTTAATTTTGCTTTGAAAGATTTTCCTAAAGGTAAAATTAAGCTGATTGGTAAGCCTTTGTTTCTAAATGCTGGAGAGTTAACCAAAGGAAGTTTCTTTATTGAAATACCTAAAAAAGACTTACCTGATAATACCTTTAAACTGGAAGTAGAGGTTTATTCGAACGGAAAGTTGATAGATCATGTTAAAACGTCCTTCTTAGGGCCAATGGAATAAGTTTTTTGGAGTTGATGAGTTTAATGTTGATGAGTTTAAAATCGAACTTATCATTTCAAATCGTATCAACGATTTCACTTAGCGGGTGAATTTATTCACCCGTTTCGAAGAAGTTTTAACGTTGCTTTAGCCAATTTTAAAGTACAATGTCCAAGTACTCGTGAATTGATGGCGATACAATTTAATCCAAAATTTAAAATCCAAAATTTTGAATCACTACTTGATCACTTTGTGCCTTAGTGCCTTAGGTACTAATGCCTAAATTTTACCAAAATGAAAAATACATTCACCTTCAATTGGGGACATAGCATTGTGTTAACCTTTGTGTTATTCGCCCTTTTTATCGGAACGATGGTCTATCGAATGTCTAGTCAGCAAGTTGACTTAACAGGAAGTGATTATTACCAAAAAGAAATTGCCTACCAAGAGCAAATTGACCGTATTCAAAATGCAAAAACATTTGTAAATACCAAGGCTATGAATTATTCACCCGAAACACAAACCATCAAAATCTTATTACCTACTAAAGCGACAAAAGGAGAGGTTACTTTTTTCCGTCCTTCGGACAAACACCTTGATTTTAGTGTACCCATTACTAGTAAAAATAATTCGTTAATAACCCTTTCGACGGCTTCTTTGGATAAAGGCTTTTGGCGTGTGCAAGCCACATGGTCAGACGGAGCAAAAGAGTATTTCTTAGAACAGGAATTAACGGTTAAATAATCTTTACACGAACACACC
>JARXAV010000045.1 GCA_029865665.1 Flectobacillus sp.
CAGCATACGAATCCTGCTTATGTCTCTTTTGAAATGGATGTTTTATGGACAATGCAAGGAGGAGGAAACCCTGTTCAGCTTTTGAATAAGTACAAAAATCGGTGGAAGTTAATGCACGTGAAAGACCTCAAAAAAGGAGCAACAAAAGATTTTACAGGGCATACCCCTGCCGAAAATGATGTTGTCTTAGGCACAGGGGAGGCCAATTGGCCTGTGATTATCAAATTGGCTAACAAACATGGTATCAAGCACTTCTTTATTGAGGATGAAAGTGAGTATGAAATGCAAAATATACCGCAGAGTTTGAATTATTTAAAAGGCTTGAATGAATAGTACAATGTTAAGGAATAAAAAACAAAACCCCTCTGAAAAGCTTTTCAGAGGGGTTTGTTTTGTTAATTCATCTTGACAAGTTTTCGAGTAAATGTTTTATCCCCGACTTGTACTTGTAAGAAGTAGGTTCCTTCTGCTAGTGTTTTTAAGGAGACCTTTTTTTCGTATTGAATGCTTTTTGACGAGTTATTTTCACTGTCTAAGGTAGTACCCATTGAGTTGAAAAGAGTCCATTTTACCAGTGCTGGTTTTTCTAAATCTAAGCGGATGGTTACGTCCTCCTGACTTGGAATCGGGAAGACATTCAAGTTTACTCCCTCTTCTGGTTCGTTGCCCAAAATGATTACTTTAATGGTCGCACTTCCTGATACGGTTCCCATACCACAAAGATTACTTACCTCTGTTAAGGAGTAGGTGGTTGTAAATTGAGGTTTAACCGAAACACTAAAAGGCGACTTGGTGGCAGTATATTCTTTTCCATCCGAGAATTTGAAGGTCCACGGAGCATAAGAGGTAAAAGCGATAGCGACTTTGGTAGAGTCATTATAATTAATATCCTTATCTCCCGAAATAGTTGCAGTCGGCAAAATATTCGGTAAGGCCTTCGTGGTTACTTTTGGTGTATAATTCCAGCAATCTCCCATTCTATTGAGAGAGCGATATACCCCTGAATTGTTAACATCTAAACTGGCTTTGGTAGCTGTGGTGAGATAATTGCCATCTCTTTCCCATAAATAGCTGATAGCCGTATCTTGGGTTGTTTTAAGCGTGATTGTTTTTCCTTGACAGAACAGAGCAGAATCAGCGTAATTGATGGTGTTGGGCACTTTAATAGATTTAATAATCAAATCATTAGATGTTCCTTGACATTTACCTTGTTGTGCTTTTAGGGTATAGTTTCCACCTTCTTTAATGCTCATCCGGATGTTGAACGATCCATATTCATTTGGTGTAAATACGCCATTTATTTGCTCTTTACCATCTTTAAGAACTTGGTAACTGCCTTTAGTTGAACCTGTTGTTGATAAGCCATACAAGTAACTATAAATAGTAGTGCTACTTCCGTCGCATAAGGTCGATACAATATAATCTGTTAGCGTTACGTTTATACTATTTAGGGTAACTTTATACGGGTTACTTTTGGCAATACAGCCTCCTTTGTAAGTTGTTTCTAACACGTAGGTTCCTGATTCCTTGACGATAAAATTACTCCTGTCGTCTGAATATAGTGTTTTAACAAGCACCCCATCCTTTTTCCAGTTATAGGCAATGGGGCGTTGATATGGTGAGTAGGAGCTTCCATAAATCATCGTAGAATCAGCACAAATAGCTATATTTTGGATAACAGAGCCTCCTAAACTAATGGTCGAACTCACTTTAACGGTCATATCTCCATATCGATAAATGGCTTTGGTACCGTTGATAAAGGTTACTTCGTCCGTTAAGTAGTAAACACCTGTCTCCTTTACATAGAAGTCAATATATCTTGTCGAAATATTTATGTATGGATCGATAAACGTCTTTCCGTTTTTGTAAGCAGTGATTACACGGCTTTTAATGGTCGTTGAATCATATTCGAGAGAGGTATAAAGATTGACGAACGAGTTGGTATCGCATACTTCAACAACTTTGTTTGCATAATCATAAGAACCATAGTAATAAAGATTCCTATTATTTAGGGGTATTTCTCCTGACTTTTCTGTAATGCTAACCACATTGGAAACGGCTTCACAATCTCCTTTTACTGCTTTGATAAAGTATTTCCCAGACTCCTTAACGCTAAATGAAGAGTTGTTACCTTCGCTATAAAGAGTATTTTCTTTATATAACTGGTAGTTATAAATTCCATTAGTAGAACCATTTGTGTACACACTCGTTGTTCCATCTAAATTGTCATAAACCCCTGCTGTTAATGGGAGTACCTTACTTAAATTTTGTGTGATAATCAGCGTATCTGAATTTGCTTTGCACTTTCCATTAGTGGCCTGTATCACATACTTTCCTGAAGTATTTGCATTGATACTTGAACCCGTTGATGTTTGCGTAATACCATCACGTTTCCATGAGTACGTAGTATTAGGAATCGTGTTCGTATATAAATAGATAGATTCTTTTAAACAACCAATTTCATTGGTTTTATCATACGTATTTATTCTTGGCTTTTCGATTTGCCCAATCACAACCTCTTTACTATAGCTTGCCTTACAACCATTTGCCTCTTTTCCCACAAAGGTATAGGTTCCTGTTTTGGTTGTGGTTAATGTTGTATTGGTCTCGTTTCTGAGGGTATCTCCATTCAAGAACCATTGTCTGGTATAGTAAGTAGCACTGTTATTGAGTTTCAAAGGTAATTCTGTACATCCACTACTGCTGTTATTCCCACTGGCATCTACAACGGAATTGCTACTTGTGCTGTATGTATAGATTTCTTGATACCCCACTCCACTAACTCCATCTTCTGACTCTACATATACTTGATAATCAGAACGATCAGCCTTAAATCCACTAACTTTAATCGGGCTTTTCGTTCCTTTTCCAAGCACAATCTTTCTATACATATATACCCCTACAGCATTGTAATAACCTTCATTATAGTATGCTTTGAATAAGGTGCCTTCTTTGAAATTCCCAGTGGTTTTAAAGGTTACATCAGTAGCTTGTTCTGTACAGACAAACGTGTAACTATAGTCTAGTGAAATGCTCTTACAGCTTGCTGAGGCATCCACAATAATTTTAGCTGTTGTGGATTTAACACATGAGCCACTACTCGGATATACCCTAACTTGATAGAGACCTGCATCTTTTGCCGTGACATTGTTGAGTGAGAGATAGCTATTATAACTATTAGGGCTAAGGAAATCTGCATAGCTGACAGTCTCCGAACTATCAGTTAAGGGCTTAGAAATGACTTGTTCAGATAAATTAAAATTAGCTCCTGCACATACTGTGAATGATTTGGCTAATGAGAACGCAGGGTAGTCTCCCACCGCTAGGCTTGTTTGAGCGGTAAAAGTACAACCTGCCTTATCAATAGCCGTTAGTTTATAGATGCCTGCTGCATTTTTAGTTGTTTTGGGGATAATAGGAAACTGTAGAGTACTCTTGAAATTATTAGGTCCTGTCCAGTTATAGGTATTGGTCGCATCGCCAGTAGCTTGTAGTTTTAGGCTATCGCCTGTACAAGCATTTGTTGAGGAGGCTAATGATACCCCCACATTCACTTTATTAGAACTTCCCACACAACCGTTGGCAAGTACTTCCACCTGATAAACCCCACTTTTAGTTACGGCTAAAATGGTATCACTCGTAGCGAGAGCAATGCCATTTTGATACCAGCTATAGATACCATTGGCGACTTTATTAACTGCTAGTTTAACGGTATTCTCTTTCGTACAACTTTGGGTTAATGTAAGTTTAGGAACATCTTGCTCCACTATTTCTAAGGTATCCGAATAAAGCGTACAGTTGGTGCCAGCATTCACTTCGTACCAGTATTTACCAACACTAGCGACAACCGTTTGTGTATAATTTCCTGTATCGTAGATTTGTCCATCTTTTTTCCAAACACCATTTGATGAGTAACGATTGAGAACAATAATTATACCTTCTTTTGAGCCTTTACAAATAATGATTTTTTTCTTTAAAGGTAAGCCAATAGCATACGTTTGTTTATTAATTACAGATGGAACAGTCGGGGTTATTTTTGATGATTCCCCTTTACATCCTGTTGCTGAATTTTCATATTTCGCCTGATATACCCCCGCAGTGTTAGGTGTCAAATAACTACCTGTGATATAAAGCTGGTCGTTTTTATACCATGTTAAGCCTGTATAAGGAGTAATTGTTGTATTGGCTGAGTAGTAATAGTTCAGTGGGGAACAAGCGTCGTAGGTACTTTTGGTCAAAACGATATTAGCAACTTTGCCATATTCCAGTGTTAGTGTATCTCTTGTGGTACATTCCCCCTGCTTATTTTCTAAAACATACACGCCTGCTTGTGATTGTACATCAAACGAAGGGTAAGCTGAAGAAGTTGTTTTCCATACAGCTCCATTTTTATAAATAGTTTTATTGCCAGTACCCCGTGCTTCTATTGAGAGATAGTTCGAGTTTTCAGTACATAATTGAAGTTTTTTCTGAGTCTCTGGTAACATGTTGTTTGCATAGAAAGTAAAGGACGGTTTGGGTTTGTCTGATAAGCTAACGGTAAATGGCTCAGAGATTGCTTCGCAGTTGTCCGCTATTACTTTTACTCTGTATTCACCAGCCTGAGTTACATCCATATAGTAGCCATCGTAAATCTTTTTTCCATCTTTATACCACTGATAACTGCGACTACCTGCAATTATCGTAAGACCGTTTGATGGATATAGGGTAGTAATTCCGCCTTTTGAACAGATGTTAGTAGAGGATGGACTTGTGTAGTTGCCGTCAAACGTATAAATTGTAGGTTTAGCAATAATATTCTTAATGGATAACGTTTGAGTCTTGTAAACACAGCTACCTTTCGTAAGCTGGGCATAGAAAGTCGCCGCCTCGCTACTCGTATAGGTTAAGCCATTAGCATTGTCAATAGCTTTATCATTTTTAAACCATTGAACTTTTACATTATTTCCCCAGTAGGTAGTATCTACACGATAGCGAATGTTGGCTCCGTCACAAGCATATACGTTATATGCGTTGTTAGAACCATTTGATCCCCAACTGTTTTCGCCTGAATTTTTATCAAGAACACTGGCATAAATAAAAGGATTGTATGAACAATCATTATTAATCGTTACGCTTGTTGACTTTGTAAAACTACATCCAAAGTCATCTTTGATCGCTACCGTATAAGTACCCGCATTGGATTTATCATAGCCATTGATAGTTACACTACTAGAGGTATTTTTAAGATTGTTAGGCCCTGTCCAATCAAAGGAAAAACCACTAATATTGGTGGAGTTATTGTAAGTAATGACGGATAACTGAGCGTTGGAGGTATAATAGTAGATGCCTGTACTACTATTATAAGACCCAATTTTCACATTGGTAGTTAGTGTTGTTTTCCCATCAATGATACAAGTGTAAGTCCCTGCCTGAGAGGTTGTCGCTTTGGCGATACTTGGGTTTTGGAGGGAGGAGGTAAATCCATTAGGGCCTGTCCAAGCGTAGGTGTTGCCACCTGTTGCTTTTAGTTCTAAGGTAGGAGCGTTATCCGAACAAAGCGGTGAATTCGACGAAATACTTTGACCAACGAGCAATTTACATAGGAATAAAGTGAGGATGGTGAGCGATAGACGTTTAAACATGAGTAAGTATTTAAGTTTAGTTTTGAAGTACAAAGGAAATAGAAT
>JARXAV010000089.1 GCA_029865665.1 Flectobacillus sp.
ATCTCCTAAGGTCTTTTTGAGTAATTCACAAGTCACGTCTCTACGTTCTCGGTAGGTTTTTAGGGCTTTGGTTGTATAGCGTTTTAGCGTTCCATCTTCCAACATATCGGCTAAGGCTAGTTCCAAAATGGTGTCGCCTTGTCTGTCCATGATGCGTCTGTATTTGGCTAATTCATCTACAATAGTAGGACTAGCCACGATATACCCTACTCGAAAAGTGGGGGCAATTCGTTTGGTAAAAGAGCCTAGATAAATGACTAACCCATGTCGGTCGGCACTGGCAAGAGGCAACACAGGGCGATTGGCATAATGATAGTCATAATCGTAGTCGTCTTCGATGATATAAAAACCATATTTTTCTGCCAGAGACAAGAGCTTAATTCGTCGCTCTGGTTTGAGTGTTACGGTGGTCGGGTGATAATGATGTGATGTAATATAGATTGCTTTCACGGTCTTTCGTTCACAGATTTCCTCAATTGCATCTACCATAATCCCATCTTCGTCGATGGGAACGGTATCCAGTTTCAAACCCAAACTTTGGAAGGTCATATTGGCGGCAGGATAGTTCAATTCGCCAACGAGTAGGGTGTCATTGGGTTGAAACAGTGCTGAGGTCACCAAAAAGAAGGCCATTTGACTGCCACGAGTCGTTAAAATATGCTCGGAAGAAATAGCCATGCCACGGGTTTCATTCAAGAAATTAGCAAATACTTCTCGAAAGCGAGGTTGACCTTTGGTATGCGTATATTGAAATACGGAGGAGTCGCCAAATTTAATATAGTGTGCATACAAACGAGCGAGTTCTTCACGAGGAGCAAGCCGCACATCGGGTAAGCCGTCATTAAATGCCAAGCGTTGCGTAATGACAGGAGGAATTTTGATGATGGTATTGTCGGGAATAAGCAGCTTGGGCATTGACTCTTTTGCCGAATTTATCCCTTCCGAAAAAGCGATTGGTTGTACGGTGGGTAATTTCTGGGTGATAAATGTCCCTTTTTTCGGGAAAACCTCAATCCATCCTTCCGCATAAAGTTCGTCATAAGCAGCGACGACCGTTTTGCGGTGGACTTCTAAGAGGGTTGCCATTTGGCGAGTACCCAACAATTTCGTTCCCGTTTTGAGTGTCCCTGCCTGAATATGCCGACTAATGCCATTGGCGATTTGGACATAGATGGGTAAGGATGATTCCTTGTTGATTTCGAGTAGGGTTTTGAAGGGGATGCTCATCTGGACTACTTGATGGTTTAATTGTGGTACATAACAGGTATCCAGTAAAGATATAAGTTTGTATCAAGAAATAAGATCATAAACCCGATAATCGTATGTTAGAAAAAACACCCCGCACCACGCCAAGTCGCTACGCCAATCAGCGAATGCACTACGACGAAGCAGTCGTTTTCCCAATTTTGGATGAAGCTCTATTTTGTACCATCAGTTATACCCTTGATGGACAGCCTTTTAGTATTCCCACGGCTTTTGTTCGGAAAGAGGACAAATTGTATATTCATGGTTCTGTAGGAAGCCATTTTTTAAGAGGAATTGAAAGTGGCATTCCCGTTTGTATTTCGGTGATGCTGACAGATGCCTTAGTGGTGGCAAAATCGGCTTTTCATCATTCTGTCAATTTCCGTTCGGTTATTATTTTTTCTCAGGCACAACGCATTGACGATTATGAAATGAAAGCCGCTTTTTTCAAGGAATTAACCGAGAAAATTGTACCCGATAGTTGGGATTATTTACGTCCGATGAAAGCCAAAGAAGTGGATAAAACGATGTTGTTGGTCTTTGACATCAAGGAAGCATCAGCCAAAATTCGTACAGGAATGCCAAGCGACGATGAAGAAGATCAAGAATTACTTATTTGGTCGGGACTAATCCCAATCCCCAATCATCGTCTAACCCCCATTCCAGATGAATTGAGTGTGAATATTCCTTTACCAGCACATTTGAAGAGGTAAGTAATGTTGAATCTTCTATCGTTGGAAGTTCTCCACCCTGACGGTCAACGACCCTGTCAGGGTGGAATCCCAAATTTCTAATGAATTAGCTTTTGTTTGTGGTTGATTGTGGAGGCATATACAATGGCGGAGAGCAATTCTCAAAAGTCAATTTCTATCTTGGAGTACACGTAAGCAAGAAGGACATCAAAAATATTAAAAGTCCATTAGATTCCATTAGACAAGTAAGTTGTATCAAAACAATACAAAAATACGCAATGCGTATTTTGTATTGTTAAACTTGAAAAGCTGACCAACAATACAAAAAAGTGCAATGCGTATTTTGTATTGTCAGAAGACTCGTTTTTCTTACTAAAACCCTTTAAATCAATCTACTTGGATATTTTTATTGTAAGACTTGCTTTTAAAAATAAAATTTTTGATCTTACATAGAATAATACGCAGTTGCGTATATATCAGAGTTGTAGGCAATTTTTGACGACCACTACGCAAACAAAAACCACTTGACATTTTACAGACAAGTGGTTGTAATTTTTATTGGTACAAATTTAAAATTTTACGGGCATAGACCAAGTATGACATTGGATTTTCCAAACGGAATTTTCCAAAATCCAAGTAACTGAATATTTGCCTTCGCCAATCACTTTTTGATTTGACAGTTCAACATCTTTAAAAATTCCATATTCAAAAGCCAAGTTTTCAGAAATGGTAAGATTTTCAGCCTCAAAAATGACATCAACTTTTCCTAAACCACCTTTCATAAATTCAAGAATATTTTCGTTGCCTTGAATTGTGGGTTTGTTGGGCGGAAAAATTAAAGCATTTTTTGAATAAACATTTTTAAATTTCTCTGCATCAGCATTGTGCCAAGCATCAGTCCAAATTTGCATTGTAGGTTTTTGAGCTATCATTGTTGTGCATAAATTAAAAATCATTAAGAAAAATATGTATTTCATTTATGCTTTTCGTTGAAAGTAACTAAATCCTGCATCAGTTCCACCACCACCCAAAGCAATTGCAATATTCAAATGAGCTATTGCTTCTATATGACGAGCATTTTTAATACCACCAACAATAAAACCATTAAAACCAGCATCATTTGCTAATTTTTTAATTATTGCAGCGGCTTCTACATCATCAGACGCAATAAAAGTAGTTAATTTTTGACCGTCAAATTGTTGTTTATCTACTTTCATCACATCGGCAAAAATAGTATTAAATGCTTTAACAACTTTGCTTTCGGGCAATAATCGAGCTGTTTGTTCGCCACCGCTATCTTCGCCCAAAAACAAAGGCGACCAATCTGCAATATTGATGGCATTGGTAATATCCACAACAATTTTGCTTTTTAATAGTTCTTTATTTGCACTTAAAACTTCATTCATTGCAGAAAAAGGAATTGCAAAACAAACTACTTCACCAAATGAAATTGCATCTGCTACGGATAACTGATTATCGTTTGGATTTTGTGTGCCATATTTTACGGAATGACCAGCATTTGCAAATAAATTACCCAGACTTGATGCTACATTTCCAGCACCGATAAAACTAATATTCATACTTTTTAGATTTAAATTAAAATTAAGTTGCAAATATAGAAAGGTATAGTTACTTTTGCAAGTAGTTACCAAATTGTATGGTAGTTACCAAAAAGTAAGTATTAAAATGAGAAAAGAAAATTCGGTTAATTTAGAAAACGAACAAGCATTAGAAACAGAATGTCCGTTTATTTTTGCACTGTCGTTAATGGGAAAGCGATGGAAACCTGCCATACTTTGGAAAATGACCGAAGGAATTTATCGTTTTGGTGAAATGAAAAGAGCCATTCCACAAATAAGCGAAAAAATGCTGACACAACATTTGAGAGAATTAGAAACAGATGGACTTATCACAAGAACAATTTACCCTGAAATGCCACCAAGAGTAGAATATGCTTTGACAAAATTAGGCTCATCACTTCAACCCATTTTAGAACAACTGAATAATTGGGGCGAAAAAGCAAAAAAAACCAAAATGGAAAAATAAAACTGCCTACAACAGGGGTTTTGCGAAATTGGGGCTGAAGTGCCAAACCCGTACATTCGGAATTTTTATGTACATTAGTGCTAGGCTGAAACTTAGTGCGTTTTAAACCCCAACTTCGCAAAGCCCCGAAACGTTGGCAGTAATGCTACGAGCGACCGTCAAAACCGACAAAAATTACTTTGACGACTTTTTCAAATCCTTCAATCCCCAATTGGACATAGTATCAATAATTGGCAACAAAGTTTGACCGTATTTTGAAATTTTGTATTCCACTCTTGGCGGAATTTCTGCATAAATAATTCGTTCCAAAATATTATCTTCTTCCATTTCACGAAGTTGGTTAACCAACATTTGCTTACTAATATCAGGAATTGCTTTTTGCAACATAGAAAAACGATTACAATCTTTTCTTATCAAATGAATAATTACTGGCTTCCATTTGCCACCTATTTTATTCAGACAATGGGTAACTGGGCAATTATTCGGGTTGAATTCTTTTGTTTTTCTTTTATTTTTCATTGGTCTATATTTTTAGACTATAGCCATAATTATTGACTACACTTATTATTGGGACAAAGGTAATATTTTTGTCAAATTATTAAATTACAATTATGCAAGCAATCATAAGAACCAAAGCAGGCAAAGAATTTTCAACAATGAAAGTTCAAAATCTAGAAAGTCCTAAAACACAATCAGGCGAATTAAAAGTGAAAATGGTATCAAGTCGGATCAATCCAGTTGATATGGATTTGATGAAGGGCTTTCCTTCCTTGAAATACAAAAATCCACAAATTGGTGGAATAGATGGTGCTGGTGTGGTTTTAGAAGTTGGACAAAATGTAAAAGATTTCTCTGTGGGTGACAATGTTATTTTTTACCGATTGTTCAGTGACATTGGAACTTGGGCAGAAGAAATTACCATTCCTGCAAACTACTGTGCAAAAATTCCAACCAAAATAGAAGTTAAGGATGCAGGAACAATTGCGTTGCCTTTGCTCACAGCCTATGATAGTTTGACACAATTAAACGCAAAGAAAGGAGAAAAAATCCTCATTCACGGTGTTGGCGGTGGTGTAGGTTTTCAGGCATTGCAAGTAGCCAAACAAATGGGACTTTTTGTTATTGGCACAGGCAGTCAATCGGACAAAGCTGTTTTAGACAAAGTAGGACTTGACCAATTTATCGACTACAAAACACAAGACTTTTCGCAAGTGTTGAAAGTCAAAGAAGTTGATTATGTTTTTGACGTGCTTGGTGATGACATCCTGAAAAAATCAATTGCTTTGCAACCTAAAAAAGTAGTTTCTGTAAAGTTTGTTGATACTTCAAATATGCACAAAGCAGGTGTGAATTTACCAGGTATTATGAAATGGTTGATGAAAATGATGATGGGGAAATTCGTAAAACTTGCACAGAGAAATAAGGTGGAACTCATAGGACAAGTTACAGGAGCTAATGGAAAAATGTTGCAAAAAGCAGTTGACCTATTAAGTGTAAACTATATTTCAAGAGACTTTAAATCACTATCATTAATGGAAATTTCAACAAACGGACTGACTAAAAATGATGTTGGGAAAGTGATAGAATTCTGATAAAATAAATAAGCACTACTGCCAATAACTAAGCATTCGTGGTGGCTGAAAGCCAAACCATGAAGGCGATGTTGAACTTAATCTGGGGTAGCGGTCGGCTTAGGTGGTTTCTTTTATGGAGTTATCGTTCGACTTGAAGATATTTGGAAGAGCAGGTTTTCGCCTGCTTTTTTGCTTTTTAGGGCTTCAGATGGTTTAGAGAGCCATTTTCAATTTTATAGGCATACAAGTTCCCTTACCCATAAATTAACTTTTATGGTTGCTTTTATTTTGGCAATCGCCCAAATAAAATGTTGGTGGACCTCGTTGGTCAAAGACCGCTATCGTTACTAAATTTCCTATTTTACAACATCTACATTTTCTGTTGAGGGTTTGATGAACTTGTTTCTCCGCAGGCTTTATGTTAAAATTCGCCTGTATCTGCTTTAACTTTTCTCGTTTCCATGTACTGCTCAGTATTCCATAGTGGCGGATTCTCACGAAACGTTTGGGCAAAATATGTTGAGCAAAACGACGAATAAATTCCTGATGAGTCAAACTCATTACTTTCTTTTCGCCTTGACTGCGGTAGTCTTTATAAGAAAAAGTAACTCGTTCTTCGTCAATGGATTTTAAGCGATGATTGCTGATGGCAACCTTATGCGTGTATCTACCTAAATATTCCACCACCGACTTTGGCGAGCCAAAAGGGCGTTTCGCATATACCACCCAATCTTTTCTAAAAAGTGATTCTCGAAGGTCTTTGTCCAGTTTTATCTTCTGTGATAATATTCCTACATACTTCGCTCTGAAAACCTTACTTAAAGCTTTTACAGGAAACAAAAACTTACCATCACTACGGATAGATTGCCAACTACCTGTTCCATCCACTCCACCACCTGGCACAATACAATGGATGTGAGGATGTAAACTCAAATTCTGCCCCCACGTATGCAAAACCGAAATCATCCCCATTTGAACGCCTTTCTTTCTGCCAAAAGTCTCCATGGTTTGCCAAGAAGCCTGAAACAAACTATCGTAAACCTCTTTGGTTTGGTATAAGGCTAATGGGTTTAACTCTTGGGGCAAGGTGAACACAACGTGAAAATATGGAACAGGCAATAAGTCAGATTCCCTTGCCTGTATCCATTCCTCTTTTTTATGTCCTTGGCACTTATTGCAATGTCTGTTTCGACAGGAATTATAGCTAATACTGATATTCCCACAGCTATCGCAAGCATCTATATGACCACCTAAAGCAGCAGTTCTACAACGTTCAATAGCCCAAAGAGTCCGTAATTGCCACGTATTTAATCCCAAATCAGAAACACTTTTCCCTAAACGTTGAAGTACTTGAGCTACTTCGTATTCGGGCTGCATTCCTTGAAGAGTGTATCTAAAGGACTGAATGGTTTAACTCGACCATTCTGAGCAATGTGCAAATACTCCATCGTCGTCTCAATATTCTCGTGACCCAATAAATCCTTCAACGTAATAATATCAAGACCATCTTCTAACAGATGGGTTGCAAAACTATGACGAAGCGTATGCACATGAACATCTTTCAAAACTCCAGCCCGCTTGGCAGCCTCTTTTACCGCCCACTGGACACCTTTTTGAGAATATCGACTGTCGAAATCACCTCCTGCTCTACCGTTAATTTGTCCTCCAAAAAGGTATTCAGATGGCTGTTCGGCCGAAATGTACTTCTTTAAACCACGAATTAAATGGTCAGAAAGTGGGACGTATCTATCCTTCTTACCCTTGCCTTGAACAACTTTTAAATTCTTGCGGTCAAAGTCTAAATCAGCTAAACGAACACTTCGTACTTCAAGACAGCGAAGACCGCAACCGTAAAGCAAGCCAATCAAAATGCGATGTTTGAGTAATGGACAATGCTTGAGCATAGCCCAAACTTCCGCCTTACTCAGCACCACGGGCAGTTTCTTCTCCTTTTTAATCTCAGGAAGATGGAGGAAAGAATATGGCAAACCTTCCGTTTTCAGTAGAAAACGAAGTCCATAAACCGTGTGTTTGAAATATGTTTGTGAAGGAGTTTGAGACCGCTTTTGAAGCATAAACAGATATTCATGTATCTGTTCTTGATCTAATAAAGTGGGGATTTGCCCATAGTGAAGGGCAATAGCGGCAACATGGCGAGCGTAGTTCTCAAAAGTACTTTTACTTCTACCTAAAATAGAAATATTACGCTCGAAACGATAAAGAAGAGCTTCAAAATCAGCCACTTCTACTTTTGCTCGATGAATAATCTTATTCACCCTTAATTCATC
>JARXAV010000108.1 GCA_029865665.1 Flectobacillus sp.
ATTTAACTAATGGAGAAGAGCAATTACTGTACATGGTTGATAATGAATACGATGAAATGCAACCAATAGAGCCTCTTAGCAAGAGAGAACTTGAAATTGCCAAATTGATGGGTCAAAACCTGACAAGTGAGCAAATTGGAGATAAACTATGTATTAGCCCTAATACGGTAAATACACATCGAAGGAAAATGTTGAGAAAGGTAGGAATGAGTGATACGCTTGAACTAATTAACTTTTTGAGGGTATTTCGGTTTATCTAGGCACAACATAAAAAGCCCCTACAGAAAAAATCTATAGGGGCTTTTTATGTTGCAAAAACTACTATTGAGCGAATCTAACTTTTAAATCGTTCAATTTTGTTTTTACAGAAGTATCAATCTGACGGTCGTTTACACGAAGTACGTAACCCCCAATTAATTTCTCGTCAATTTTTTCAATTAAAGTAACCGATCTTCCTGTAGCATCTGCAACTACTTTTTTGAATGACTCTTTTTGAGCATCCGTTAAAGCTGTAGCACTTGTTACATAAGCTTTCTGAATACCTTTTGCATATTCGTATTGAGCCATGTAATCGTGAGCAATAAGAATCAAAATACTTTCACGGTTCTTCTTAGCAATAAGGTCAAAAATCGTCATTGTTACTTCGTTCACTTTATCCGCAAAAATACCTTTTAAGGCAGCGTGTTTGCGACGGTGAGAAACAATCGGATTCTTAATTACTGCCACAAATTCGTCGTTTTCATCACATACTTGAGCGAATAGTTTCATATCGTCAAATACTTGTGATTCCACGCCTTTTTCTGTCGCTAGTCCTAATAAAGACTTCGCATATCTGTATGCAACGGTTTGCTGTGACATCTGTTGAATTCGGAATGTGGAATAGTCTTCAAAGCGAGTTGCTTTTTGCTAATCCTAATTTCAAATTAATTAAGTTTTGCATCAGATAATAAATCCGATACTAATTTTTCTTGAGCCGAACGATCTGCCAATTGGTTGCGTAAGATTTTCTCAGCAATTTCCAATGACAAGTTTGCTGCATCTGCTTTCAATGCTGCAACAGCATTTGCTCTTTCTTGACCGAACGCTGCACGAGCTTTGTCCATTTCTTCTGTTGCTACTTTTTGAGCTTCAGCTTTCGCATCAGCAATTAAAGCTTCAGAAGCTTCTTTAGCTCTTTTGATTAACGCATCACGTTCTGCACGAGCTTCAGCGATTAATTTTTCGTTACCCGCTTTCAATTCTGTCATTTCTTGACGAGTTTTTGCTGCCATTTCTAGTGCATCGTCAATAGATTGTTCACGTTCGTGTAATGAGTTTACGATTGGCTTCCAAGCAAATTTTGCTAAAACAAAAAACAAAATGCCGAATACTACTAACTGCCATACGATAAGACCCAAATCAGGAGTAAGTAATTCCATAATTCTTTATGTTTTTATAGCTAATGTTTCCAATAGCTTATCAGTATATTAATTTGTATTGGTAATACTTTTCAAAAGCATTCTCTTACCTGCCTAATGCTTGGTAAGAGAATGTTTAATGGCTTTTATTATCAATTTTCTGTTCAACGAAACTAATTTTCTGCTGTAGAAAAAGTGATAAACTTGGTTGCTAATGACTATTTGTTAGCTACCAAGAAGCAAATTACTGCTGCGAAAAGAGCAACCGCTTCAACGAATGCAGCTACAACTAACATCGCACCTTGGATTTTTCCAGAAGCTTCTGGTTGACGAGCGATAGATTCCATTGCACGGCTACCGATGTTACCGATACCTAAACCAGCACCGATTGCTACTAAACCAGCACCAACTGCTGCTAAACCTGTACCAACTGAAACTTCAGATAAGATTGACAAAAGTGACATAACTTTGTTGTTTATTTATTATTGAAATTGAAAAAATACGAATTTGATTGTTGTCGGTTAGCCGTGTAACTGTTAACGGTTATCTAAAAACGGTTAACCATAATCGGGTTAATCGTCACTTTGAATCCGTTAACTAAAAACAGATAACTATTAACCGATTTCTAGTGGTGTCCTTCTTCTACTGCTGAACCAATGTAGCTTGATGCTAACATCGTAAAGATGAAGGCTTGTAAGAACGCAACCAATAATTCAATGATGTTCATGAATACTGAGAATAACGTTACTACTGGTACTACCGCCCATACTTTCAAGATGAAAATAAGACCTAAGAAACTTAACATGATGATGTGTCCTGCTGTAATGTTAGCAAAAAGACGAATCATTAACGAGATTGGTTTGATAAACATCCCTAAAATCTCTACTGGTGTTAAGATTACCAATAACCATTTCGGAACTCCTGGCATTGCGAAGATGTGTCCCCAGTAAGTACTTTTACCGTTTAGGTTAGTTACGAAAAAGGTAATCCCTGCCAATACTAAGGTTACAGCAATATTTCCTGTTACGTTTGCTCCACCTGGTAATAAACCTAAAATATTATTGAACCAGATAAAGAAGAATAAAGTCAATAAGTACGGAAGGAAACGTCTGTAGTGTTTTTCTCCGATGTTATTTTTAACCACTTCATCACGAATAAAAATAATGATTGGTTCAATTAGCGATTGGAATCCTTTTGGAGACTGTAAGCCTCTTTTTTTGTAAGCACCTGCTACAGAAAGGAAAATAACGATTAACAACACGGCACTTATTAACAACGATGCAACGTTCTTCGTAATAGAGAAGTCTAATACGTGAGAGCCGTCAACTGCATGGATTTTACCATGTTCTAACTTCAACCCGTTGTATTCTACTGGATTACCGTGTTCGTCTTCTAAGTTACTAGAAGAAAATACTTCAATTCCTTTTTCCGTTTTAACAATACATGGAAGATAAACGGATACACCGTGAGCAAACTCCCATTTATGGTCGTCTCCGATGTGGTGCATAATCAAATGCCCCAAATCTAATTTCCCTTCTTCATGAGCTTCACCAGCTTCTGAATGAGAGGTAACGGCTTCCGTCGCATGTTCTGCGGTAGAATCGGCATGGTGTTCTTCTTGAGCAAAAACAGAGGTGGCAGCGAAGAATAGAAATGCCAAAATATTTGAAAAATATAATTTTTTCATCACAACTTTGGGAATGATTCGTATTATGGTTTTTATAATTACTCTAGTAATATTTTTATTTCTCAATTGATAATCAAGTACTTACACAAAAAAAAAGAATATCTATTATGAAATATGCTGCAAGTTACGATACAAATCGTATATTTCAAAACCTGTATAACATAAATAGAGTACAAAAAAGTTGGTAATGAATATATAGATATTTGGAGTATCTTGATAGATGAAATAACCAACAAATGCTAAACTCAAAAACATTCGAGAGACAATCGTGGTCAAATAAAATTGAACAAAGTACTTTCGATCATTATCGAAGCCTAACTGCATCAAAATATGACTTAAATAAGACGTTGCTCCATAAAATGCCCAGATATACCACTTTGTAGGGTGAATATGGGAAGCCAAGCCAATTTCTGAAGAAAACTGAAATACTAAGCCTGTTATAATTGACAAGATGATGATTCTTACCATTCCTTGTGGTTTTGTAATTTTCTGCAAAAATACAGTAAAAGAAACACTTAACCCCATGATGAACAGAAAAAATATTCATCATGGGGTTAAGTGCTTTAAAATATGCCGATATGTTTAATCTTTATGTTAACCGATAAAATTAACAAGGCAAATCAAAAACTATACTAATTAAGCAATAAGTCAAAATTAAGGTTTTGCCCCAACGCTCTCTTTGTATTTCTGAAACCAATACTTAGCTGCTTTAGTATCTTTCAAAATGTATTTTGTACCAGACATATAGGCACTTCCTAAATACCATAGGGCATCTTGATTGCCACTATTAGCCGCCGCTTCCATCGTTTTTAGTGCTTGACTAGCATCACTAGCGGTTTGCGTACTATCTAGTTTGGCAAACATTCTTCTACCAATTTCGTATTGATTTCTAGCTTCGTCAGGTGCTAACTTAGGTTTCAATTCAGTCGTTTCACTTTCGGTACTTACTCCATCAGGCTTTTGCTCTGTTGCGACCGCAGTTGGTTTGTCAACAGGTTTCGTTTCGGTAACTTTAGGCTCCAAAATAAAATCAACGACCGCAGGCTCAACTTTTTTCTCAATTTCGAATCGAGAAGCTTTGTTCTCTTTCTTTTCTTTTTTAGCCAATAAGACTTCTTCTTTCTTAACTGATTTCTTGATAGCAAAACGACTTTTTTTAGTTTTGGTACTTCTGGCAAGTTTTATAGCCGCAACTTTGTGTTTGGTGGGGTGCGTTACCGTTACATGTTTAATTGCAAAACGTTTACGTGACACCACTTTTACAGGAATGACCTTTGTTAAGGGTGTTTTTGCAGCAATAATTTTTTTCTTCGCATAAAAGTTAATCTGCTGTCTAGAAATTTTGATTTTCTGCGTCAGTAAATTTCTTTTCGGAATTGTTTTTACGGGTAAGGGTTTGACAACGGGACGTACTGGAGCTTTTGCAACAACCTGCACTGCCTTCTTTTTTGGAACATTCTCTATCTTTTGAGGCTTCTTTACGGATTTCTGTGTTTGAGACTGAGCTGGTAAAACCACCCCTATCAGAAGCATAAAAAAGGACAAGATGAAAAATCTAATTTTTCCCATATTCTCAGTTTTATTAATGGTTAACACGAATATTCTTGTTAAATTTTACTGAAATTACAATTTTGTAAAATAAAACACAATAATTTTAAACATATTTTATTAAAAATTGCAAAAATGATATTTTACTGTTAATTTAAAGAATCCAACAATCATGTTTCAAATTAACTCACTAATCTATGGAAGAATTATCATCGAGTATTAGCGAACTAGCCATGTCACTCAATAATGTTTGGGTGCTACTTTCAGCGTTTCTTGTTATGTTTATGCAAGCTGGCTTTGCTTTAGTAGAAGTAGGGTTTACTCAGTCCAAAAATGGAGTAAACATCATTATGAAAAACCTCGTTGACTTTCTGATTGGCTCGATTGTATTCTGGGCAGTCGGATATAGTCTGATGTTTGGGGAAGATATTAATGGACTATTTGGTCAAATCACCTTCTTGTACGGCCCCGATGAAGTCGATGGCTTACCTCAATTAACTAAGTTAATGTTTCAAACTGTTTTTGCGGCTACCTCTGCTACCATTGTTTCAGGAGCAATGGCCGAGAGAACCGTATTTTCAGCCTATTTAATTTATAGCTTCTTTATTTCCTTAGTTATCTATCCCATCTCAGGTCACTGGATTTGGGGAGGTGGTTGGCTATCAGAAATGGGCTTTATCGATTTTGCAGGGTCAACGGTAGTTCACTCTGTTGGTGGCTGGGTTTCTTTAGTTGGTGCAGCATTACTCGGTCCAAGAACGGGGAAATATATCAATGGAAAAGCTCAAGTTATTCCTCCTCAAAACCTTATTCTTGGTTCTTTAGGAGTATTTGTCCTTTGGTTAGGCTGGTTTGGCTTTAACCCTGGTTCTCAATTAGCGGCGGCTGGTACAGACAATGCTTTGGCAATTGCCCATATCGCAGTCAATACCAATTTAGCTGCTGCTGCTGGAGCCTTAGCAGCTATGTTTATTAGCTATTTAGGAAATAAAAAATGGTCATTAAGTCTTACCCTAAACGGTGCGTTGGCAGGTTTAGTTGGTGTTACGGCTGGTTGTGCAGTGGTATCATTAGAGGGAGCATTTATGATTGGGGTTATTTGTGGTATTACGCTGGTCTTTGCAATTGATTTTGTGGAGAAAGTATTAAAAATTGACGATCCTGTTGGAGCAATTTCTGTACACGGTATCAATGGTTCTCTTGGAACATTATTGGTAGGTGTATTTGCCGTTGATGGTGGTTCATTATATGGTGGAGGTTTACACCAACTATATGTACAAGCAATTGGTATGTTTGCAGTAATGGCTTGGGCAGGAGGCTCTTCATACCTTTTATTTAAGACCATGAAAGTATTGAATAACTTTAGAGTTTCTAAGGAAATCGAACTGGAAGGTTTGGATATTCACGAACACGGAGAAGTAGCTTATAACTAAGCACGCAACGATTTCCCATTTATTACCAATCCCAATCGGAGTTCCCTGCTCCATTGGGATTTTTTTGTGTTCACTCCTCAGACTGCAACAAAAGAGGTTAAAACTTGGAATTACCAGTTTCAGGTAGTTATTTTGTAACATCAAGTCAATTACACTCCTTTTGCGAAACACACTTCGCTCATATTAGTGGTTGATTTATAAAGAAGAAGGGAGAGAATAGGCTCTAT
>JARXAV010000235.1 GCA_029865665.1 Flectobacillus sp.
ACCCGATGGGAGTGTAAGAGAGTATGCTCAGGGAATAACTGGGATGGACATTGCCCTAAGTATTTCGGAAGGTTTAGCCAGAAATGTATTGGCTGCCAAAGTAAATGGAAAAGTAGTTGATGCTGCTACTCCTATCAACGAAGATTCGGATTTTCAATTATTAACTTGGAATGATACCGAAGGGAAACAGACATTTTGGCACTCATCTGCTCACTTGTTAGCAGAAGCAATTGAAGCACTTTACCCTGGTACAAAATTCGGTATTGGCCCCGCTATCGAAACGGGTTTTTACTACGACATTGACATGGGCGAAAAATCGCTTAGCTCTGAAGACTTCAAGAAAATTGAAGACAAAATGTTGGAGTTAGCTCGTCAGAAAAATGTGTTCACTCGTACTGCTGTTGCCAAACAAGATGCTATTGAATATTTCACCGAAAAGGGAGACGAATATAAATTAGAATTAATTGATGGCTTAGAAGATGGCTCAATCACTTTCTACCAACAAGGTAATTTTACAGACTTATGCCGTGGGCCACATATCCCAAATACGAGCGTTATTAAGTCTGTAAAATTGATGAGCATTGCAGGAGCATACTGGCGTGGAGACATTAGCCGTAAACAAATGACTCGTGTTTATGCCGTTTCTTTCCCTAAACAAAAAGAATTAGACGAATACTTAACATTATTAGAAGAAGCTAAACGCCGTGACCACCGTAAATTAGGTAAGGAAATGGAATTGTTTGCCTTCTCTGAAAAGGTAGGGATGGGCTTACCGCTTTGGTTGCCAAAAGGAACTATGTTACGTGAACGTTTAGAGAATTTCTTACGTAAAGCTCAAGTGCGTGCAGGCTACTCTCCTGTTATTACTCCGCACATTGCTTCGAAAGAATTGTACGTAACCTCTGGTCATTATGCTAAATACGGAGCAGATTCGTTCCAACCGATTCTTACGCCAGATGAAGGAGAAGAGTTCTTCTTAAAACCGATGAACTGCCCTCACCACTGCGAAATTTATAAGGTAAAACCTCGTAGTTACCGTGATTTACCGTTGCGTTTGGCAGAATTTGGAACAGTATATCGTTACGAACAATCGGGTGAATTACATGGTTTGACTCGTGTACGTGGCTTTACGCAGGATGATGCACACATTTTCTGTCGTCCAGACCAAGTGGAAGACGAATTCATGAAAGTAATCGACCTTGTTCTTTATGTATTCAAGGCTCTCGGTTTCGACAATTATTCAGCTCAAATTTCGCTTCGTGACCCAGAAAACAAAGAGAAGTATATTGGGAAAGATGAAGACTGGGACAAAGCAGAAGCAGCCATTATCCGTTCGGCAGAAGCAAAAGGTCTTCCTACTGTAGTTGAATTAGGCGAAGCAGCATTCTATGGTCCCAAATTAGACTTCATGGTGAAAGATGCACTAGGAAGAAAATGGCAATTAGGAACGATTCAAGTAGATTACCAATTACCACAACGTTTTGAATTAGAATACACAGGTTCTGACAACCAAAAACACCGCCCAGTGATGATTCACCGAGCTCCATTTGGATCGTTAGAGCGTTTTGTGGCTATTCTAATCGAAAATACCGCTGGTAATTTCCCATTATGGTTATCTCCAGATCAATTGGCCGTATTGCCGATTTCTGAGAAATATGAAAGCGAAGCAAATGAGTTGTTTTTACAGTTGCAAGAAAAAGATCTTCGTGGTTATATTGACCACAGAGATGAGAAAATTGGACGTAAAATCAGAGATGCGGAAGTTTCAAAAATTCCATTCATGCTGATTGTTGGAGAAAAAGAAGCGGCTGAGAAAAAAGTTTCCGTTCGTAAAAAAGGCGAAGGAGATTTAGGAATGATGACAATCGACGAATTTGTTCAGATTGCACAAGAAGAAATCAATAAGAATATTGTAAGAGCATAATTTCACAAATAGCGATGAACCTTTGAAAATAGTATTTTTTAAAGGTTCATTCTATCTTTTTGAACGCTTTTAGCCAATACAATACCAAAAACACTTGCATTTAATCTTTTTTTAATATAGATTTCGGAAGTTAAGTGTAACAAACACAGTGTCTTTGATGTTTGTATCTTAGAGAGTTAAGTAAAATAGCATGGTTTGAACCTAAAATGATTTTATCGTTAACTCGAACCTTAATATATTGTCCATTTAATAACCAATAAATTACATAATATGGCGTTACGCCCGAATCAAAACAGAGGCCCCAAAAGAGAAGAAGAACCTTATAGAATCAACAACCTTATCAAAGGCGTTACACAAGTACGTATGGTAGGTGAAAACGTTGAACAAGGTATAGTTGATTTTAAAGTGGCATTAGAAACAGCACAAGCTCAAGGTCTTGACTTGGTAGAAATCTCACCAAAAGCTGTACCTCCTGTTTGCCGTATCATTGACTATGCTAAGTTTAAATACGAGCAAAAGAAAAAACAAAAAGAAATTAAAGCTAATGCTGCTAAAACAGTAGTGAAAGAAATTCGTTTCGGCCCGAATACGGATGAACATGACTTTAATTTCAAATTGAAGCACGCCATCAACTTCTTGAAAGAAGGTTCGAAAGTGAAAGCTTACGTACACTTTGTAGGTCGTGCTATTGTTTTTAAAGAAAGAGGTGAAATGCTATTACTCAACTTTGCCAAAGGCTTAGAAGAATTTGGTAAGCCTGACGAAATGCCTCGTTTAGAAGGAAAAAGAATGTCGATTTTTTTCTCTCCAAAAGAGAAAAAGAAATAAATATTTGTTCGGCCATTTCGCTTGGCTCTACAAACAAAAAGCCAGAAGCTATTGCTTTCTGGCTTTTTGTTTGTCTATAAGCTGTCAAAACTCAATCGTACCACCATGCTGGCTTACCAAGGGCTTTGTTCGAAATTAGGGCTTTGGACTTTAAAAACTTCCTAAATACCTGTTGTCCTAAATACATATCACTCATCCCTGCGGGTTTGAAACTTGCAAAATTAGCGTCTCCAATCATCATATTTAGACCTACATCATTTAAGGAAACGGTCGAAACATTTAATTTTTTAGAAATATCTAGTAACTCTTCAGCATCCTCTCCAAATAAGGCAATATCAGCTGAAGGGCTATAACGATTTACCCAACTGATAGGATCTTTCACATCTTGAAAAGTCATTACGGGTAATAATGGCCCAAAAGTTGGCTCTGTTAGTAATTTCATACGATGATTCACGTTTGTCAGAATCGTCGGACGAACATAATTTCCACCTCCCAATTGTTCCACCTGTGTTGACCCAGCGATTATTTTAGCTCCCTTACGGATAGCATCGTCTAATTGTTCATTCAAATTTTGAACGGCAGTTTCAGAAATAATTGGTCCAATTTGTCCACTCTCTAAGGTTGGGTAAGCCAAATTCAATAAGTTTGCCTTTCCAACAAGGCGTGATAAAAACAAAGGAAAGACATTTCGTTGGACATAAATTGCTTCAATCGAAGAACATGATTGTCCTGCATTAAAGACCGAACCCCACAAAATCGCAGAAGTTACGGTTTCCCAATCTGCCGACTCCGTAACAATGGCTACACTTTTTTTAGTTGCATTTATTTGAACAGGAACAAAAGCCTTTGCCGTTAGTTCAGCAACTTGTTGAGCAACTTTAAGCGAACCCGTAAATGAAATAAAATCGCATACCTCACACATCGCTTTACCCGTTTCTTCATCTCCTTCAATGAAAGCAACAACATCGGCTAACTCAGGAACAAAATGGAGACTACTTGCCAATACCTTCATAAATCGAGGCGTTAGTTCACTAGGCTTTATGATAACCGTACTCCCCACTAACAAAGCGGGTATTACATCTCTCATGGGTATTAAAAATGGGAAGCTACAAGGTGAAATCACCCCTACTACAGGATAGGGAGTAAGTTCAGTATCTACTCGTAAAAAATTATTTTGTGAGACAAATTGTTCCTCTACCGTACGAGTATAATGGAAAGCTAAATCGCACCAACGGTCAATACTTTCTAATACTTCCTCGACCTCCATAAAACTCTCAGCCTTTCTTCCCGTATCAAGATAAAGAGCCTCTATTAGTTCGTTCTTGCATTTGACGAGCATTTCTTTCCAGTCTTGCAAGATAGGAATCCGTTGCATTATATCTTTAGCGAACCAATTGGCTTGCTTAGTTCGCAATAGCTGTGCTTTCAACGTTGTTGCTTCACGAGAAAGAGGATATATCGTATAGTCAAATTCTCCTGTCCTAGGGTTTCTTACTTGCATAATAATATTTTAAAACGGAAATGGCGGTGTCCTTTTAGGTTTTCAGGAAATTATCCTGTAACCAAAATTACATATATTTTGTTATTCAATTAATACCGATTGAATGAAATTATAGTATAATCGTCCAAATCGTTCTATAAAATCTAAATTCATGAGTTAAGTAATATGACTCACAGCTATACTATATTAGCAATACCTTTATATTCAATCCAAATTCAGCCTTAAATGGCAACTGGTATATTCATAGAAGCCTAAAAAAAGAGATTAAATGAAAAAATATTGCACAAAAAATATAACTTAACAAAAGTTATACTGTACTTTACCTCTTTTTATCTAATTTATTGACCAGTTACTAAAAGTTTGGCAACCTTTTTGCTATAGTATATGCAAAGTATAGTTCAATAAAATCAATATATTATTCAATTATTTCAAAACAGTAAATTTTAAGTAGTTATACAGAAAGGAGTATAATAGAGTGTACGTATTTGGGGAGTAACGATGAAGTTAACAAAAGATTTTGACAAAAAACAGGCCATATTTGAATCCATGCTTGATCTTATTTCCAAACATGGGTTCCACAGTTCACCAATGTCTGAAGTAGCCAAACAAGCAAACGTGGCGACTGGCACCATTTACCATTATTTTAAAAGTAAAGATGAATTAATTTGTGCTTTATATGTAAAAATCAAAGCTGAAAGCACTTTACTATTGCTTAAAAATGACGACCCCAATAAAGCCTTTAGAGATCGATTTCGTCAGTTTTATCAACAAAGTTTTAACTATTTTACTAAAAATACGAAAGAGTTTTATTTCTTAGAACAGTTCTCCTGTTCACCTTTTATTCACCAACTTTCAAAAACAGAATTACAAGCACTCGAACAACCTATATACGACTTTTTACGAAGAGGAGTTTTTACCCAAGTTTTGAGAGACATTTCTCCCAAAATAATGACATCATTTGTTCTTGGTAGCTCTTCTGCTCTTATTAAACTACAGCTATCTGGAGAGTTTATCGTAACTCCATCAGATCTTGAATCTGCTTTTATCACCTGTTGGGATGGTATAAAAAAACAGTAGGGATTTCTTATTTATCCTTTCTGTTGTTGATAATTTTGAAGGTAATATAAAGTGCTACGAGTAAAAAAATAAAAAATAGTAACGAAGAAATCTGTTCAATACCTGCGGGTAATTTTGACTGTGCGTACATAAATTTGGTTATTTTAAGTAAATCCAACAACTATACGTAAAAAATAGACATATTTTACAAAAAATATACCTAAAGAGACTACGTTTTAATGCACAAAGTTAGTTAACAATCTTACAAATCCGCTTATTTAGTAACACAAATAAGTAGGGGCGTATGTCCCTACTTATTTAACTACACTAGTTAAAACTTCACTCTTAAAATCATAATCCGAATTTATCCGTACTTTTGTTACTTAAAATCGTAGCTAATTTTCTCCCTGTATTTCATGCAAGAACCCATCATTACAATTGGCGTAATCAATGTTTCTGACCGTGCTAGTGCTGGTATTTACGAAGACATTCCAGGCAAAGCCGTTGTTGAAACCTTAAAAGAGTATTTAGTTTCTTCTTTCGAAACCGTTTATCGTGTTATTCCAGATGAAGAAGCATTAATTTCGGAAACATTAATCGAGATGGCAGATGTACATCAATGCTGCCTTATTGTGACAACGGGAGGCACTGGGCCTGCAAAACGTGATGTCACTCCCGAAGCAACAGAAGCCGTTTGTGAAAAAATGATGCCTGGCTTTGGAGAATTGATGAGACAAGAGAGTTTGAAGTATGTTCCGACGGCTATTTTATCACGTCAAACGGCTGGAATCAGAGGAAAATCGTTGATTATCAACCTCCCTGGTAAACCAAAAGCAATACGTCAATGTTTAGACGCAGTATTTCCTGCTGTTCCTTACTGTATTGACCTCATTGAAGGTCCTTATCTAGTTTGTAATCAAGAAGTAATAAAAGAGTTTAGACCCAAAAGTAACTAAATTTCAAAAGAAGTGGGTGTGTAAAAAGCTAACTTTTTACACACCCACTTTAATCTCCTATCAATAAATTCAGTTCCTTGAGAAGCCCTCTAATTTTATCTAAAGGAGGTGGCGTTTCTGGCAATTCATTACAAAAATAAGAAACAGCCTCCCAGACTTCACAAACCTCTTTTATCGGAATTTCTATACTCTGAATACTGTGATTATCTGAACTCAGTAATAACGTACCTTTAATTTTACTTTGATTGTAAACACGTCTATAAATAAC
>JARXAV010000298.1 GCA_029865665.1 Flectobacillus sp.
ACTGAACGTAACCTTCGAGTATGAGAAACAACAAGGCGGATGCCAAAAGTGAAAAGTCTTCGAGTTTGCTTGCACGAACTTCGTCCCAAGAAAAGGGTTTTCGATGAACGAAGGCATAAGCAAATGTTCCTATGGTTGCTAAACCGATAAAAACTACAATAATTTGATGACCAATACTATCAAGGTGCTGATAAACGAGCGTTCCTAGTCCAGCAGAAAGTAATAGTATTCCGAGATACAGTAAGAGTCGTAATTCATAGAAAAGTGAAAAAGGGCGACTTCCCAAATGAGAAGTCAATCGACTAGCCTCTTCTGCTGAAAAAAGGCCTTTTGATTGTAGTGATTGAATAACTTGCTCGGCAGACATAGTATAAAAACATGATTGTCTGACAAGTTAAGAAAATTTAAGTTGTTTTGTGATAATTGTATAAGTTTTACAGAAAATGAAGGCAGCTCCTTAAAGTGCTTTCAAGAAAAGGATTAATGCCTTCTTTTCATCAGAAGTAAGTTTTAATGCTTCTTGCGGAAGAGTTTGATTCTCCATCTTGAAATGAAGTCCCCAGCCACCACCTTTGTTATAAAAATCAATAACTTCTTCTAAAGACTTGAAAACACCATTGTGCATGTATGGTGCGGTTAGGTTAATGTTTCGAAGTGTTGGTGTTTTGAATGAATTTCGGTGAATTGTTGCTTTAGTGAGATAATATTTCCCCAAATCAGAGTCCATTCGGTTGTTTTTGTCGGGAACTCCTAATACTTCACTTTCAGACTTACTAAAGTTAGGGGGAACTGTTCCGTTGGTTAGGGGTATAAAGTGACAAGTAGCACATTTACCTTTACCTGCAAAAATATTAAAACCATTGATTTCTTGAGGTGATAGAGCTGCTTTATTGCCTCTCATGTATTTGTCAAATCTACTATTCAATTTCCCTAAAGAACGCATATAAATTGCTAAGGCATTTTTTACTAAAAATTCAGAAATAGAATCCTTTGGATAGGCTTTTTTAAAGGCTTCTTGGTAGATTGGCATCTTTTTAATGCTTTCTATTGTCTTTTTGATAGAGCCGTGCATTTCTGCTTCATTGGCAATTACATCGGAAGCTTGGTCTTCGAGGTAATTAACTCGGGAATCGTAGAACAATGTCCGTTGAAAAGCTGCATTGAGAATTGTTGGTGTATTTCTTTTAATCCTGGACTTTCCATCTAGGCTCATTGACGTTACCTCTCCATCGGTAAATGCCTTGCTCTCTTGATGACAAGATGCACATGAACGAGTGTTATCACCAGAAAAAAGTACCTCATAGAAAAGTTGTTTTCCAAGACTAATTCTTGGTACCGTGGTTTTATATTCTGGAAAAGCTGTAAACGCATCGGCATCAAAGGCATTTTCGTCAAAGATGGTAGTGGCAGTATTTTTGAGAGGTCTCGTTTCTTGAAAGTCGGGAATCAATAATGCTTTTTGAATTAAATAACACTTCTTGCTCAACGGATTGGCTAATTCTGTAATAAATGTAGCACGGTTGAACGAATTAAAATCTGAACTGTTGCTTAAATGAGTTTTCATTTTTTCTATTAACTGGAAAACTTCAATCAGCAAGGTCTCATCTTTACTCGGAATATTTTTTTGATAAAAAGCAAGACTTTCTCTCATTCCTTCCAAAGCATAAGCAGCTTCTTTTAGGGATTTTTGTGCAATCGGAGAGTCAAAACCTGTAATACCTAATGTAATTATACGGTAAACCTCTAATCTTAGAGCATCAAAAATGTGAGCATCCGTAAGTTCTGCATTTACTGTCAAAGACCGAAGCCTTCCAATATTAGATTCTAATACGGCGATTTGGTGTATTAATTCTTTTTTATTTTGAAGCTGGTATTGAGGATATAATAAGGGTTCTATTACTTGAAAACCTTCTGGATTTTCTATTCGAGAATCTTCACTTTCAAATTCTTGAATAGCGGGGCCATTAATGGACTTTGCAGCAGTGGGGAAATAATATTCACTCAGATATTCTACTTTCTTGTAGGCATAGCGAGCATTACAAAAAGCAGTTTTGATATTTTTCTCAGACTGATTTTCTTCAATACTCCTTTTTAAAATACTTACTTCAGAGTATAATGAATCAATATTGATAATAACTTGATTTTGAATTAGTTTCTTGTTAGGTGTTTGTTCACAAGAAAGGCAAAAAAGGGCGATACTGAAGAATACAATTAGCTGTCTCATCGGATAAACTAATTCGACAACTTCTTTGGAGGAAGTTGTCGAATCAAAATCAATAGTAGAATATTAAACTTATTTTGCTAAACCTTTAATCAAGACGATTTGGCTTGCTTGGTTTTCAGATAAACGTTTTGAACCACCGTCAACACCTTTGTATCTGTTGCCAGTCCAAGTATGTGGTTGAATACACAACATGAATGTGTTAGGTACGCCAATTTGGTTTGAAACATCAATGAATCCACCATACTCCCATGAACCAAATTTAGAAGCACCACCAACGTTGTATTTGGCAGCATCTGCTTTTGTACGACGGTGGTCTAATTCTAACACCACTTTCAAATCACCTGTATTGATGTTATACTGGTATAAGTACGAATCATGCGTTTCGTCACCATACGTATTTGGATCTTCCTCAATATAAACATAGTTATCTGTTACCATGATATTATCTGGGTTTTGGAATTTACCAGCCTTACCATTTCTATCGTCACCATCCAAAATTACAGATAGAGTTCCTTTCAAAGGATCATTCTCATCTAAATTCAATTTATAAACACGTCCGTATTTAGTTCTTGAAGCATCTGCGTTAGTTCCAGTGAAAGGCTGACCTGTCACCGTGAAATATGTTTCTCTATTAGCTGCTCCACCGCTCTTACGGTAATCGATATCCTCTACACGTCCGAATTTAATCGCTTTTAAATCAGCAACTTTAGCATTGATTTGAGCACCAGTTAACGTTTTGTGATTGTCCACTTTAACAAAAGAAACAGGATAGTTTGTACCTACCTTCATATCTATTTCCTTCTGATTATCATCATTACGTTTTAACATATAGAATGAACCATTTTCTAAGTCTCCTACCGTATTTGAAACATACATGAACACTTGACCTCCATAAACGCCTGAATCATCATCTGTAATAACGATTACTGTTTTTCCAGGATAAGCATTTTTATTCAAAGGCATTGGGTTTTCTCCGCTCAATCTACCTAAGCCGTTTAACACTTTTGACTTACCTGCATCACTTACAGAAGCAAAAGGGTCAAGTCCATGTGCTTGTGATTCTTCTCCAGACTCACCAGAAGTCATGAATAAAGGACCAAAACCATGTTCTTCTTTCGTTGCTAGGGTAGCACTACACAAACGCCACTGAGCACCATCTGAATTTAATAAATAATCACCTTTTACGGGTTTGAAAGTTTTATCTAACGTAATTCTAGAGACAGCGAAGTTATCTTCATTGTTCACTAAAAAAGTATAAGTACTGTCTGTGCTTTTAATTAAACCCGAACCATCCGCAGAACCTCCAAAGATAAACGCTGGAGAATTTTTAAGCGTATCATCAGAAGTCAATAACGAATACATTTCCAAGTTTTCAAATCCTGGTTGTTTGATAGCCAGTACAGGAACTTTAGAGTAATCTTTTAAAATGATACTCGATGCAGGGCTTTGGTCGTCACTATTACAAGAGAGACAAACACCAGCTAATAGGAGTGCTGGTAGTAATATTTTTTTCATCTGTTAACGTTTTATGGACTTAATTTTAGTATTAATTGTAGGGCAAATGTAGGTCTTAACTATTAACACGATTGGTTCTATCTTTAAAGAAATCATTAAGCTTTGACCATTTTTTTTACAATTTAATCACATCAAATACCTTCTTTTGACTCATTTTTCGATGGCTTTCTTTGAGTTTGAGAGTAAGTGGTTGATTATTAGCGTATCAATGTTGAAATCGTATATTATGATAAAGTAAACTTCCGAGAGCCTTCCTCTGCTTTAACACTAAGAAAAAAAGTACCCTTTTATTTTCATTCAGCCAAAAAAGTAGGACTTTTGAATAAATACTGAAATCACTCGTTCCAATGCCTGAAAAAATAGAGCTTGAACCCAAATATTACTTGGGCTATTTTCATTACTTACTCGGTTTTGTTGAAAAAAAATATGCTCATATTCTCAATGAGTCTGAAAATGCTTTTTTGTCGGCGTTTGCTCAACTTTCAGAGGATGAGCAATGCCTTTATGTTCGTTTTTCTAATCGGAGGGCTTCATTTTTCAGAACGGATAAATTAAAATATGCTGAAATAGCGGATATTCCCTCAGTGATTCGCTCCTTGATTATGAAGGGATTTATAGAGGAAGTTGCTGCTAAACACCTTGTTTTAGCGGGAGAATTACTGGATATTTTTAATAAAGCGGAGTTGATGGAAATGGCTAAACTCTTACAACTCGAAACCAAAGGGAAGGCTTCGCTTAAAAAGGATGAGGTGTTAGATTGGATGATGACGGTCGCCAATTTTGAAGAAATAATTACACTCTTACAAGTCAACGAACAAGCTATTCCGACGGTCATTAAAGTAGCTTATGAAACGGAAGTTCAACTGATTAAGTTCTTATTTTTTGGGACTCGTCACGGAGATATGACGGAATTTGTAGTGCGTGATTTGGGTTTTCAAACCTATCAGCATTTTGATGAAGAAAACCTTGTTCCTCATTTCGAAACTCGTCAGGAGGCGGAGGATAAATTGAAGGTTTCGTTGGCTAGAGAAGATTTTTATTTGATGCAATCGGCTAAGATTGAAGCAGATGAAATTTATCATTGGTTTATGGATTGGGCAGATCAGCACCATAAAAGTCTCGCTGAAATTGCCGTGCCTACTTTCGAACGCTTTGCCTTGAAAGTGGGAATGTTTCTCGAAAAACAAAAGGCTTTTGACGAAGCATTGAGCATTTTTAAACTTACAGGCGAGCATCCTTCACGGGAGCGACAAGTACGAATTTTGCATAAAACTAAAAATTTAGAAGAAGCCAAAGCTTTGTGCGAACAGATGTTAGCAGAGCCACAAAATGCGGACGAACAGTTTTTTGCCATCGACTTCTTTAATAAATTGGATGCTCAGTTACAGAAAAAACGGGTCAAGAAAAGCGTAACCCAAGAGTTGCATAATGCTGAAAGTATCAGCCTTGATATTGACTGGAAACGGCAAGTAGAATCTGGGGTGATTCATTATTATGAAGAACGACACCAGAAAGCAACTTTTACTGAAAATCACCTTTGGCGTAGCTTGTTTGGCTTGTTGTTTTGGGATATTATTTTTGATACAGAATCCATGGCGATGCACCATCCACTTCAACGTTCGCCTTCAGATTTATATAAACCTGTGTTTTTTGAAAAACGTAAGGATAAAATGCAAGAACGCTTACAATTGTTGGAAGACGAAGAAGCAATTCGAGCGTATTTGTATGATACCTTCTTTGCAAAATATGGAATCACCAATCCGTTAGTAGAATGGTATGGTGGACTCTTTCCGCTATTGATTACTTTGGTAGAAAAACTATCAGCTGAACAGCTTAGTAAAGTACTACTGGAAATCGCTCGTGACTTGCGGGAAAACCTTCGTGGTTTTCCTGATTTGTTGGTTTGGGATGATGGCGATTATTGTTTTGTAGAAGTAAAATCTCCGACGGATAACTTGTCCAATCAACAATTGTATTGGTTACGTTTTTTTGCAACGCATGGTATCAACTCGAAGGTATTGAGAGTGGAATGGAAAAAGCCTATTTTGTTTGAAGAGGAGTAGAAATAGGAGGGAAGAACATAAGATGTATGCTTTTTGAAAGCCCAAATAACCTGATAATCGAATTAGATAGTAACTAAAATTGTACTTTTCTTCTATTTTTTCTGTCCTATATATAGCTGTAAGGATGTTATTTCACTTTTCAAAGAATCTGCATTTTGGGTTTGGAATTAACAAAAAGTTTACCTAAATTTAATATAGAAAGTCACCCAGAATAGCACAAATTAGTGTAGTATTTATAATTGAATGTGCTAGTAAAATTTAGAGAACAAGATACTTCTTGGCAAAGGAAAAATTGCATCGTTCTTTTACTTGTTCTCTAAATTTGGGTTTCCAAATTTCAATCTAGTTGTTCTAAATTGAAATGACTTTGTTAATTTTTTTAACCTTAAACAAAGAGTGCGTATGAAATTACAGGTGCATTCAGTTCACTTCGACGCAGACAAGAAGCTGTTGGAGTTTATCCAATCTAAGTTAAACAAATTGGATACATTTTTTGACCGAATTACTGGTGGAGAGGTTTTCCTCAAATTAGACAAAGGTGAAAGTACCAAAATTAGGTCTAAAATGCTCGAAGTGAAGATTAAATTACCCGGGGCAACCCTTTTTGTAAGAGAGATGGCATCAACTTTTGAAGAAGCAATGGATATTGCCATCGAAGCATTAAAAGTTCAACTTAAACGTTTTAAAGAAAAGTCTCAAATCAAACCCAACGATAACAAAGCATTGCTTTTAAGTCTGTCTATGGCCAGCGAAAGTTAACAAAGAAATACTAATTCAGAATATATAAAGGAGGGCTTCGGGAGAAGCCCTTTTTCTTTTAGTCAACATCCGTACTATCTACCGTTTCTGTTAAGCCTTCTTTCGATTTTCCCAATTTTACTTTTGGTTTGTCGGATGTTCCAGTGATATTCATAGGAATACCAATAATACCCAGAGGAGGAAGCCCCAGTCTGAAATTCAGATTTAACTTATTATCGAATGTCGTTTGACCATCAAAACGCAAACGAAAACCCGCCATTTTTACTTTTGTACGGTCAATCGTAATGACGTTATTGGCAATACTTGTTTTTATCTTCACTTTGGAGATTTCAGCATCTTTAGCCATGTCTTCTTTTCCACTTGCTTTAGCAACGGCATTAAACAGTTTGAAGCCTTTCGTTTTTACCTGCTCAACCGTAAGAACGCCACCACCTTTCAACGATGGGAAAATAGGATCCATATTGGCATTTAATTTACCCGAAAGCTGATAGTCTAGCCCCACTTTTCCTTCTACGCCAGCAGCAGCCGTTGCCATTTTTCGGAATAAGGGAATTTCATTGTAAGCTCGTTTAATATCAAATTCTTTTGCCGAAACATGGTAGTCGAACGTGGCTTTTTTAGCACTTAAACTCTTATAAGTGGCTTCCATCGTTACGGGAGCGTTGATAATTTCAAAGCCTGTGCCTTCCATTTTTACTACTCCATTTTGAATGCAAACATCGCCAACAAAATTATTGAGTAAAAGACCATCATAATTTACCTTGTCTGCTTGTCCACGAAGTTGCACATTGAGGTTTTTAGGAATTTCAACAACCCCTGCATTCCCTTTGCTTGCTTGTGCTGTTCCCGAATAAGCCATTAGTTCGTCCACTAGGATATGCTTACTTTTTAATTCAAAATTTCCAGTTAGCGACGCATTCGGCTTGGTGGCATAGTTGATAATATTATCTAAATTACCGTTGAGTTCAATGTCAGATTTTCCATACTGTCCTTTAAAAACATCAAAGCGTAGTTTATCTTGATTAAAACTAAACACCCCAGAATGAATTAGGAATGGTTTTGGAAAAAGTAATGTACTCACTTTAAGATTCGCTACTTTGATACTTCCCACATTTTTTAATTTCTCATATTGACCTGCCACAGCATCTTTTTGCGTACCACGTAAAGAAACATTGGTCTGAATTACGCCTTTTACGTCGTAATCTTTCATGCCAAAAACCTGATAAAGTTTTCCTATATCAACAGAGCCTTTTGAAATCAAATGATAGTTAAGGTTATCAAAGTTTCGTAAGTCGGCTTTTAACATAAAGGGTTGTCCTGCCAATTCAAAAGAAATGGGTTTGATATTGACTTTCAATTGCTTGAGGTTAATACCCTTATTGATAATGTCGGCACTAATTTGAATTTTTTCGAGCGGTTCTGGAGAATACTTGGTTTTCAACGTCCCATTACGAAGGTTCAAACTAGCCACTGTCAATGGAAACAAACGGCGTTTAGGCAAGTATTTTCCTTTAGTTTTTATATCAATGGCAAGTTTACCAATCAGTTTTGTGCCTTCGAGTGGATATACTTTTTCGATGTCTTCTAAATTAAACAGCGATTGTATTCGGGCATCCATCGGGAAGCCTTCGCCTCCTTTGATGTGTAAATAGCCTTTGACGAAATTGTCCAACACTTTAAAATTCAATTGATTAAATTGAAGATTGCTATGGAAATAATTATTGTCAGGACAGCTCGCTACTGCTTGAATATTGATATTGTTAATGGCTTCTGGCATAGAAGCGAATTTAATCGTTCCTTCTTGAATACTTGATTTTAGCTTAAACACAGGAATACTGCTAATAAGCGTATCAACTTTATTTTTACCCGAACGGCGTATTTCTTTTTTGTAAATACCATCTGCCAATGCGTCTAATTGGAACATTCCTTTGGCTGTGAAGGGTAATTCTCCAAGTGCATTACTAGCTTTTTCGAGGTCTAATTGGGTGGCAATTTTAGCAAAAATATGGGCTTGTGTTAATCCTTCTGTTTGGATTTTAGCATTAAAATAACCCTTGTCTAAGGTAAAATGAACGGTATCTATACGGACTTTTACTTTTTCTGGATTCAGTCCTTTGAGGTTTGCTTCAAACTTCAATACGAAATTTTCCATCGGGAAATTCGTTTGCTTGTATGCTACAAATCCGTCGTGGATATTCATTTTAAAAGCCAAGTCTGGACTGGTGTTAGTAGCAGCAATATATTTTCCAGCAAGTGTTAATTCGAGGTTTCCTTTTCCTTTAATTTCCGTCTTATCGAGCCATTTTAAATATTCAGGAGGTAAAGCCGTGATGATATTATACAAATCCGTTTCCGCTGCACGGAGTTTAAAATTCATATCATAACCATTGTTTAAAAACTCGAACTTACCCGTCAGGGCAATGGGTAAATGATTGATTTTTAAATCATTTTTCTGAAAAATAAATGCAAGGGTATTTGTGTTTACACTCGTAATTAGGTCTGCGTTTACCTTTTTGCGTAATACATACGGCTGATTGGCATAGTAAAAATCAAGGGAGTCGATGGAGGTATGCGTGTAGAGGTCAAATACCGCTTTACTTAAATCACCTTTACCTGAATAATTAAAGCCGTGAGCTTTGACTAACATCGGTAAAGAGCGGTCGTTATAGACCATCTCGCAGTTGATGATTTGAATGTTTTCTAGCCTTAACTTAGCCGTATTGGGTTCGTTGCTTGCTGTTGGAGTACTAGGTTGACTCTGATAAATTGCATAATTTGCTTTGCCCAAACTATCTACTTGAATATTGATTTCTCCATTGTTTAAGTAGAGTTTATTAATAAAAATCTCTTGTTGAAAAATAGCACCAAGGTCAATCCCAAAGGCAAGTTCATCGGCTGAAAGGAGGTTTTCTTGCTGAAAAGGAGCAGCTCCTTTTAGTGAAACATGGTGTAAGGTTAGAGTTAAAGACGGGAAATGTTCAAAAAAAGAAAGGCTAACTTCTTGAAATGCCAATTCTCCGTTGATTTTACCATTTACCCATTGAGTTACTTTCTCAGCAACTGTCTGAGGGAACAAGGCAGGTAATAGCCATAAGCTAAACAACGAAAGCAAAAGCGTTAAACCTGTTCCTTTTGCAATTGTTTTTAATATTCGTTTGGATGAAATCGTCATGTTTTTTGGTACTAACAACTAATGCTTGGTTAGAGTATCCTACGGTTTAGACCGATAGAATCTATTAGAGGATAAAATTACATACTTTAGCCCGACCGATGAAAGTCGGGTTAAAATTATGCGTCCTATAACACTTATTTAACGATGAAATTTTATTTTTAATTCATCTAAACTGATTTTATTCCCTTTTTAGAAACGAATTTCAAAATCATCCGCATCCAAATAAGCAGGGAATTTCGTTCTAAAATCCACCAACGTCTGCTTCGAAAGACTTGTGGTATGGCTTATTTCTTGGTGTGCATTATGGAACAAGGTTTGTCCTTTGAAGTCAATCATGGCAGAATCACCAGCGTAAAGTAAGCCTTCGCCATCTTGTCCCACACGATTTACACCTACCACATAACTTTGATTTTCAAGGGCTCTTGCTTTCAAGAGCGTATTCCAGACTTCCGCACGAGGAGCGGGCCAGTTAGCTACATAAAGTAGTAAGTCATATTCTTGATTTACATTTCTACTCCATACAGGAAACCGAAGGTCATAACAAATGAGGGGACAAATGTTCCAGCCTTTCCATGAAACTACTAATTTTTGGTTTCCTTGAGCGTAAAACTGATGCTCGTTACCCATCCGAAACAGGTGGCGTTTATCGTACGTAGCAAAACCTCCGTCGGGTTGCATCCAAATCAGACGATTGAAGCACTGACCCTCTTCTTTTACGATATAACTTCCCGTGATGACTGCCCCTGTTTGTTGAGCTTGTTGTTTCATCCATTTGAAAGTCGTGAAATTCATCGGTTCTGCTAATGATTTGCCGTTCATGGAAAAGCCCGTTGTGAACATCTCTGGTAAAACGATTACATCGGTTGCAGGTAATTCAGCAATCTTTTCTTCTAAATTAGCTCTGTTGGCATCGGGTTGTTCCCAGTAAAGTGCTGTTTGTATCAGCGAAATTCTTAAATCTTCCATCCTTTTTTACAAAAATGAAAGCCTACATTAGATGCAGGCTTTCGATAATACCATCTGAATAAACGACTTCTACTTGAAAGCTATAAGACGTTAGAAGTTTGTTCTTTGATTTTTTCTAACTCGTCTTTCATATTCACAACCGAACGCTGAATGACTACGTCGTTTGCTTTTGAGCCAATCGTATTGATTTCTCTACCAATTTCTTGGGCTAAGAAATTTAACTTCTTTCCATTTCCTTCTTCCAAAACTTCCAAGAAATAGTTTAAGTGCGTACGTAAACGAACTTTCTCTTCTGAGATGTCGTATTTTTCAATGTAATAAACCAGCTCTTGTTCAAAACGGTTTTTATCAAATTCTTCGTCTTGTAACATATCTGTTACTGCTTTACGAAGACGATCTCTTACAGAAGGAATACGGGTTTTATCGTGTTCTTCCACCTCAGTAAGTGCCGATGAAATATTGCCGATGTATTCCGCAAATTTTGCTTTCACAATTTCGCCTTCACGAACACGAAATTGATTACATTCGTCAATTGCTTTTTGAACAGCAAACAAAACCGTTTTCCATTCGTTTGCACTTTGCTCTTCCGAAACACTGTCCGTATTGAACGCATTGGGCATCGTTAGGGCAATTTTCAAGAGTTCAGCCGTGTCAACAGTTCCAAACAAACTTGCTGTCTCCGCTAAATCTTTGATATACGCACCAACTAAAGGGCGATTCACAGACGTACCTGTTGCCGATGGGTCGGTGTATTGAACTTGCATGTTCAACTCCATTTTACCACGCTCTAACTGTTGTGTTAGGTTGTTTCTTATTTCTATTTCCTTAGAAGACAGGCTTTTTGGGATACGACAATAGATGTCGGTAAATTTTGAGTTTAGCGTTTTTACCTCTACTGTTACCGTTACAGTAGGTGCTTCGATAATAGCTTTACCAAAGCCTGTCATTGATTTTAACATAAATTTGTTGTTTAGCCCAGTGATTTTCAATACACAGGGGAAGGATGTTGAGAAAGGTGGTAGGTGTGAGGTAATAGTTATGAGGTAGTAGGTAGAAGTTATTAGGTTGTAGTTTTGAGGTAGTAGTTATTAGGTATTAGTTAGTAGAAAACTTCTATCTACTACCTGTTACCTCATACCTACTACCTTATACCTTTTACCTACCTCATACCTTTTACCTACTACCTCATACCCAAATCTCCTTCTTTTATTTTTTCTTTTTCACTTCGAAAAACAAGGCTAGACCGAGTAAACATACCAACATGATAGAAGCTACTAAATCTACTTTGTTACCAACACGTACTGATTCTGGCTCGAATTTAAAAACGATTGTATGTTTACCAGCAGGTACGACCATTCCTCTTAAAATATAATCTGCACGGAAATGAGGCTTATACTGACCATCTACATACGCTTTCCAATCTTCATTTCCACGATAGAAAATTTCAGAGAAAATAGCTAATTGCTCAGTCTTAGCATCGGACTGATACGTCACTTCATTTGGCTTATATGTTGTTAACGCAATCTTATTGGTGCTATCTGCTTTGATGGCTAGATTACCAACTTCGGTTGCAA